>JADGFH010000927.1 GCA_016743925.1 Labilibaculum sp. | reverse complement strand
AGCTTCTTCCTTTAGGTGCAGAATCAGGATTCTATCCTAAAAAACAATCGGAAAGTATTAATCTATTGTATGTTGGGGTTTTAGACAATAGACAAATTGAGGATACAATATTGGGTTTAAAGCAATACTTGATTCGTAGAAAAAGTGTAATTGATATTCGTTACGATATTGTTGGTTTTGGATCACCCGAAATTGAGGCTGCAATTTTATTCTTGATAGAAGAATTAGACTTGAAAGGTGTTGTAGTTTTTCATGGAAGAAAACCTGTAGACGAATTGAAGCCTTTTTTTGAGAGTGCAAGCGTTGGTATAGGATATTTGCCTAAATTAAGTTGTTACGAGTGTCAACCGCTTACAAAAACATATGAGTATTTATTTTGGGGTATCCCGGTTATTGCCACCAATACCTTCGAGAATAGAAGAATAATTAATGGAAAAAATGGCATTTTAGTGAATGATAATGTGGAAAGTTTTTCGGAAGGATTAGAATATGTATTAGAGCAAATTAACAATTTTGAGCAGGACGAAATCAAAAAATCAGTCGAAGATTTTTCATGGGAAAAGATCGTGGCTAATAATCTGAATCCAATTCTTCAAGATGCGTAAACGAATTCTTTTTATCTCACCAAATCAATTTGGCTATCTTACTGATTACTATTATTTCTGTAAATACCTAAGAAATGACTTTGACATTCATTTTTTATGCTTCGATAGAGGTTTGAAAAAAAGAAGCCTTGATACTGTAAAGGTTCACTATGTGAGTTTTTCAGGAAATTTGGTCGCAAGATTGTACAGATGGTTAATAATCATTAAGCAAATGGTTAAGAAAACCAATTTTGATGTAATCTTTCTGGAAAATCACAAACTTGTAATGTTTATCAAGCTCATTCTTAGAAAGCAAAATATTACTCTTGATATTAGAACAGGTGGTGTTGCCCAAAATGAATGGGCTAATTATATTGATAATTCAAGAATTAGAATGGAAAGTGCCTTTTTTGAGCATGTGACAATACTTTCAAAAGCATTGATTCACCATTTAAAACTGAAACCATCCAAGTGTCATTATCTTCCTTTAGGAGCTGAAATTATTAATGGCGTAGAAAAAAGTTTTGAAAGTATTAAATTACTTTACGTTGGATCTTTATCACAAAGAAATATTCATGAGACAATTATAGCATTTGGTAGATTATATATGGAAAAAAGAGATGAGATTAATTGTTCTTATGATATTTTTGGATTTGGGAATGTTGAAGAAGAAAAAGTAATAGTCGAACACATAGAACGATTGAATCTTACTGGAATAGTACGTTTTCATGGACGAAAAAATCATGATGAAATAAGACCGTATTTTGAGCAGTGCAATGTGGGAGTATCTTATATACCTATGACTAAATTTTATGATTTTCAGCCTCCTACAAAAACCTTTGAATACATATTGGCAGGTATGATATGTCTCGCGACATCCACCTTTGAAAACCGTAAGATTGTAAACAATGAAAATGGTATCCTCTGTCAGGATAATGTTGATTCCTTTTATGATGCGCTTGCAAATATTTATCAAAATAGAAAGGAATTTAATCAGAAAGAAATCACCAACTCACTTTCAAATTATTCATGGTTTAATATTGTGAATCAAAACCTTAAGCCATATTTGAATAGCCTTATGAGATGATAAAATTATTTTTACATTATTTGTATTGGATTTTGATATTCTTTGGTGGAATTATTCAATTGTATCAAATGAATTCTGCTATTTACAAAATTGGTATTCCATTGTTGGCTGTAATATTGTTTATTTACCAATTTATTGCTTCTGCAGGACGTTTGAAGTATCCACTTTATGGAATCCCTCTAGCCTTTGTAGCAGTTTCTATTACGAGTGCTATTTTAAATGGAATCGATTATTTTTCATTAATTAATTTCATGATTTACACAGTTTTATCTTATTGTTATTTTATTGTTCTGGTAAATGAAAGCAATCTTTTAGTCATTCAGAAAATAATTCACTTCCTAAAAATATTGGTCTTAATCCAAATTCCAGCAATTATTGTGAAATTTATACTTGTCGGTCAAAGCGAAGGGGAAGGAATTGGAACTTTATCGGAAGGAGGAGGTAGTATTTCCACTATATTTCCATTGTTCATTATCACATTTCTATTTTGTTTGTATTTGTTTCAAGAGAAAAAGATTTATTTTTTTCTCATGTTCTGTTTTCTGTTTTTCGCGATTGTAGGCGATAAAAGGGCAATTGTTTTTTTTGTTCCTTTAATGATAGTGGTAAGTTATTTCTTTTTTATTCGTTTCAGCAAATTGAAATATTTTTCTGGAGTAGGTAAGAAGCT
>JADGFH010000926.1 GCA_016743925.1 Labilibaculum sp. | reverse complement strand
TCACAGGGTACTGAATTTAGTATTATTAATAAATATGGCGATATCGACATAAAAAACTGGGATGTTGACTCTGTATCAATTGTAGCTACAATTACAATAGAAACAACGAGCGAAGATAAAGCAAAATCATTATTCAATAACATTGAGATAAAACTCAATAAAGTTGGCAGTGAAATTTCGGCACTAACCGAAATGTCGCACAAATTTAAAACAGGTAAAAAATTTAGCATCGACTATGAAATTTTTATGCCCGAATATGTTTCGCTTGATGTTTCAAATAAGTTTGGCAACATTTATATTAACTCACTAAAAGCCAAGGCAAATATCAACTTGAGCTATGGAAACCTTCAAGGTGGAAGCTTTCTGTATCCTGAAGAAAAGCCTGTTAGCACAATCAACCTTAGTTATGCTAAAGCCACGGTTAATGAATGTAATCGAACTAAACTAACGCTTAAATATTCCAAAATGAATATTGGAACCAGTAAGGCATTGGTAGTAGTAAGTCGTTATTCAAAATTACACCTAGACAATAATGAAACAGTTATTGCTGATAGTAAATACGATGCTTTTAACATTGTTAACACAAATACTTTCTTGGTAAACATGGGCCAATATTCTGATTTTAAAATTGAAAATGTAAATAAGAATTTAGAATTAAACCTACGCTACGGTAATTGTAAAATTGATAATGTCTCGAGAGATTTTGAATCTATTAAAGTTGATAACAAATACGTTGCTAGTCGTATCGCGATTGAAGAAGGTGCAAATTATTCTTTAAATGCGGAAACGAAATATTGCGGTATTAGCTATCCTGATAATGCTCAAGTGATTCAAAAGATTGTCGACAATTCTGAAACTTCATTAAAAGTTATTGTAGGCAATTCAGAAAGTCCAAAAGCTAAGGTTCAAATCAATAGTCAATATGGGAATGTTAGTCTTAAATAGATAATTTCACAAAATACTTAATCCCTCTTCAATTTCGAAGGGGGATTTTTCATTAAAAGCAGTCATAATTAAAAAATATGTCTCATTATCAGCAATAAATCTTCATAATATTGTAATTTTACGCTGAAACAATAAGATACTAAAAAATGACCGTTGCTGACAGAGTAAGCGCCCTGCGTTCTTTACTGCATGAAAAAGAAATTCATGCCTTTATAATTACAAGCTCAGATCCTCACATGAGCGAATACGTTCCAGACAGATGGGCCACTAGAAGTTGGTTATCTGGTTTTACTGGTTCGGCAGGAACTTTAATTATCACACAAGAAAAAGCCGGTTTATGGACCGACTCTAGGTATTTTCTACAAGCGGAAACTCAATTAGCAGGAAGCGGAATAGAACTTTTTAAATCTGGTGTAGTTGGTACTCCTAATCATTTTGAATGGCTATCGAACGAACTTCCAATTAATCCCAATATAGGCTTTGATGGTAACTGTTTTTCAGTAGCTCAAACTCGAGAATTAAAAAATAAATTAGGAGATTTAGGCATTCATATCGTTGAAGAGTTCGATCTTGCGAATGAAATTTGGGCAGATCGTCCAGAACTTCCAAAACAACCAATATTCAATCATGAAATTTCTTTTTCGGGGCAAACGAGATTCAGCAAGTTGACCAAAATCCGAAAAGAAATGGCAGCAAATGATTGTAATTTCCATTTCGTAGGAAGTTTAGATGATGTTGCATGGATTTTCAACCTTCGCGGAAGCGATATTGCTTACAATCCTTTATGTTTGGCTTATGCCATAATAGGAAAAGAATCGGCTACTGTTTATATAAGCGAAGAACAAATTTCAACAGAACTAGTTCAAAATCTTGCTGAAGACGATATTTACATTGCTGATTATGAACAAATTTTCATAGATTTAGATGAAATCCCTGGTTCAGCAAATGTTTTATTGGATCCAAACAGAACAAATATTAATGCATTTTATTCCATAAGTGCAAATATTATAGAACAAGAAAACCCATCTCAACTTCTGAAAAGTGTAAAAAATGAAGTTGAAATTAATGGCATGAAAAACGCCATGAAAAAAGATGGTGTTGCACTAACAGAATTCTACTATTGGCTTGAACAAAATATTGGTAATAAGAAGATAACTGAGTTCACGGTAATGAATAAACTGAAAGAATTCAGATCAAAACAAAAAGATTTTATTGGTGAAAGCTTTAACAGTATTGTAGGTTATAAAGATCATGGAGCACACCCACACTATTCGACTACACTTGAATCGGATGTTGAAATAAAAGCCGAAGGACTTCTTTTAATTGATTCTGGAGCGCAATTCTTAGATGGCACTACAGATATTACCAGAACTATTCCAATGGGAGAATTAAGTAC
>JADGFH010000153.1 GCA_016743925.1 Labilibaculum sp. | reverse complement strand
ATTACGTATCTTCAAAATTCGGAATCAAATAAAAATATTGAATTAAATAAAATTATATCTGAAGTAATTCTTGACAGCAAATACTGGGAATCGAAAGGACTTAAAATGATAAATCAAGTGTTTAAAACTACATGTGCTAAAAAGAGCTGAATTATCAAGGGTGTGACGGTTCGGACCACACGCATTGTAAATTGGCTTATTCAAAATAATACGCATAAAAAATCCGCTAAACCTTTACGATTAGCGGATTTTTCTATTTTATCAGAATATAAGATTTATATCGCTTTCGAGAACATATTCCCTTCTCCACTTTTTGAGTAGCGTAGTTTGTTATCGAATGGTTTTGCTATGTTTCGCAAGAAGATCATTCCCAAATCGGTAACCACAAGCTTATCATCGCTTAATTCAATAATACCCTCATCGTGCATCACTTGTAGTTCTGCTTTAATTCCAGTTGGCAAATATTTTTTTAATTCCCCATCAAACGAGAGCTCTCTACGACAAGTAATATCAAGTATTGCACGTTTCACAATCACATCCTCATCGCTTAAGAAATAACCTTTTTCCAAATCAAACTCATTCCTTGCCGAAGCCTCTTCGTATGCCTTAATCGATTTTACATTTTGTGCGTAGGCATATTTTGCATCGGAAATAGACGAAGCACCCAAACCAATTAACAGTTCGGTATGAGATGTGTTGTATCCCATAAAATTACGATGCAGTCGATTGGCTTCACGAGCTATATACAACTCATCATGTGGCAAAGAGAAATGATCCATTCCTACATCGTCGTATCCTAATTCTGCTAGTTTTTCTTTACCCAAATCGTATAAAGCACGTTTCCCTGCACTATCAGGAATATCGGCATCGGTAAAAATACGTTGACCTTTCGTTTTCCAAGGTACATGAGCGTATGAATAGTAAGCAATCCGGTCCGGCTTTAATTCCGATACTTTATCGAATGTATCCTTAACAGAGCTCAATTTCTGCTTTGGCAAGCCATAAATCAAATCAAAATTTACCGAATGATATCCAATTTCTCTTGCAGCAATGGTAACTTCTTTAACCGTCTCAAAACTTTGTTTACGATTAATCACTCTCTGTACCTCTGGATCGAAATCCTGAACTCCATAGCTCACTCTTCTAAATCCAACGTCGTATAAAGCTTGTAAATGCTCTCTTGTTGTATTGTTAGGATGTCCTTCGAAACTGAACTCATGCTCAGGGTGAAGTTTTGCATTTTCTTTTATTCCATTAATCAGTCTTTTTAGATTTTCAGGACTGAAAAATGTTGGTGTTCCACCTCCCAAATGCAACTCTCTCAAAATTGGTTGCACTTTAAAAGTATCCAAATAAATTTGCCATTCTTTCAAAACAGCATCAATGTATTGCTCCTCTACTCCATGATTACGTGTAATCACTTTGGTGCATGCACAGTAAGTACAAAGTCGTTCGCAATACGGTAAGTGCAGATAAACACTAATTCCTTTTTCCTCATTCGATTCATCAAAAGTTCTTTTTACCATGTTCAACCACTGATTTACATCTGGTCGCTCATTTCCCCAAAACGGAACTGTTGGATAACTAGTATACCTTGGTACTGGTACATTATATTTGTTGATTAATGATTCTCTGTCCATAACGAATTTTCCTTAGCGGATTAATACCATACAAAGATATCTTTTTTTAGCAGATATCATTCCTAATCCTATTGCCAGATGTAGGAATCAATTAACTTAATGCTTATTTCTCGCCCTAATAGATATTCACTAATCAAATGATTCCACTTGAAAAACTTTTTGTATTTTCGAGTCTTTAAAACAAATGAAATACCTATGAATTCGAACGAAATTGTGATCGTTATCAACCCAGGATCAACATCTACAAAAGTCGCACTATACAACAGATCAGAACTTATTTCTGAACATATTATTCGCCATTCGCAAGACGATTTAGATCAATTTTCAAAAGTTACCGACCAATTTGATTATCGCTATGCAATTGTTGAGGCTGGATTGGACAAAATGCTTTCCGAAAAAGAGGTAAAAGTGGTTGGTATCGTTGGCCGAGGCGGAATTGTGAAACCGCTTGATGGTGGAACCTATCAAATTAATGCACAATTTCTATATGATGCCAAAAACGGCACATACGGCGATCACGCATCGAATTTGGGAAGTATGTTAGCCAACAAATTGGCAACGCATTACAATTTGAACGAAAGTTATACGGTTGATCCTGTTTCGGCAGGCAATATTGCAGAAAAGGCTGTTTTATCGGGTGTTCCAAGTATTCAACGTAACCGAAGAGGCCATCCTTTAAACATGAAAATGACTGCTCGCAAAATAGCAAAGCAACAAAATATCAATTTTGATGATGCAAAATATGTAATTGCTCATTTGGGTGGTGGCATTTCAATTGCGGCTGTTGATGGGAGTAAAATTGTTGATGTAAACGATGCTCTTATGGGAATGGGGCCCTTCTCCCCTAATAGAGCTGGCGCACTGCCAAGCCGTGGAGTAATGGATTTGTGTTATTCCATGCCAAGAAATGAGGTAGAAAATTTACTAAGTAAAAATAGTGGCTTAAAAGCCTATTTGGGTGTGGATGATTTACGTGACGTTTTCGAGCTAATTGACAATGGAAATGAGAAAGCACAATTGGTTTACGATGCTTTTGTATACCAAATTGCCAAAGAAATTGGTGCTTACCATGTTGCCCTAAAATGCAAGGCGAATGGAGTAATTATTACTGGAGGCATTGCCTATTCGGATCGATTTATTTCCGACCTGAAAGAATATGTAAAAGACCTAACTAATTTCTTTGTTTATCCTGGAGAAAATGAAATGGAAGCACTTGCAGAAGGTGCTTTTAGGGTGATTGATGGCAAAGAAGTGGCTTTAGAATATTAGAAAGAACTTAAACTCCTTATTTAAATTCAAAAAACAGAGGAATAATCTAGCTCAAAAATGACTTGATAATTCTTCATACGGCACGTATTTTAGTATATTTAAAAAGAGAATACCAACCTTAATGTGATGACCTATGCCTATTCAAGACCAAGCAAATTATAACTTATATAAATCTCTGGTTTTAAATTCTGGAGATGCTATGTTTTTGGCTGATATTAATGGTAAAATTATAGAAGCAAATAAAGCTGCATCTGATAGCTTAGGGTATACAAGAGAAGAACTTCTAGCACTTACAGTTTCTGATGTTGACGCGGATCATCGAAATCAAGATGAAGTTAATGTTCATTTTAATCTACTAGCAGAAAATGGATACATAAAACTTAATACTCATCACCAAAGAAAAGATGGTTCGATTTTTCCGGTAGAAGTTAGTTCTTCATTACTTATTGAAAACGATGAGCAGCTCATTTTAGGTATTGCTCGTGACATTACGGAACATATTCAAGACAAAGCAAATCTTTTTTCTTATATCGATACCCTAGAGAAAATTCATCCAATATTAGAACAAGCAAAAAATATTGAAGGAATGCTTACGGATGTATTGAATCTGATTCAAGATGTTTTTGAATCAGATCGTGCTTTTCTTATTTCTTCACAAGAGTTCAATGATCTATACAAAATTCGTCCTTTTGAAATCGTAAATGAGCAGTATCAAACGATCTTCACAAATGAAAACGAAAGTAATGCGCTGACCTATAGTCAGGAAATCCATGAAAAAATAAATGCGAACAAACCTGAGGTATTTTTAGCCTCAAATTTTGAAAAAGACAACGATTCTAATGGCTATTCTGAGCTAATTGTTCCAATGTTGAGTATTGGTGTCAATCCATATTTATTAGGGGTTCATCAATGTTCTTTTGACCGAAAATGGTCCGATTTGGAACAAAAGTTACTTCTTAATATCAGCCGAAGGTTGTCAGATGCAATCATTCGTTTGTTTAACGATCACACCTTACAACAAAGCGAAGAAAAATACAAAACCCTTTATGATCATGCTCCATTGGGTTATCATTCTTTAGATACAAATGGAGATTTTATAGATGTAAACCAAACTTGGTTAAACCTATTGGGATATGAAAAAGAAGAAGTTGTAGGTAAGAATTATGGTGATTTTCTTCACCCTGATTACCGAGATAATTTTGTAAATAATTTCCCTACCCTTAAGTCCAGAGGCTATGTACAGAATGTACATTTTAAACTAAGGCATAAAAATGGCAATTATATATCCATTTCCTTAGAGGGTTGTACTGGTTGTCATCCTTATGGTAGTTTTAAACAAACCTATTGTGTGATACAAGATATTAGTGCCAGATTAAAAGCAGAAGAAGAACTGAAAGAAAGCGAAGCAAGATTTAAAAGTTTAGTACAAGCTGTACCTATTCCCATTGCAATTTTAAATACGAAATCATATGAGACAAAATATTTAAATGATCGCTTTGTTGAAAAATTCGGCTATTCTATTGATGAAATCCCAAACGTAGAGCGATGGTATGAATTGGCCTACCCTGACATTGAATATCGAGAATGGGTTATTAGCAACTGGCAAAATGCACTCGAGTATTGCATAAAACACAAAACAGATATCCCTACTGATATTTATAAAATTAATTGTAAAAACGGGGAATATAAAGAAATGTCTGTATCTGGCATTGTGCATGGAGAAGATTTATTAGTGAATTTTGCAGATGTAACAGAGCAGAAGGAATATGAAAGAAAACTAAGAAAAGCAGTGGATAAAGCTGAGGAAAATGAAAAACTAAAAACATCCTTTCTAGCTAATATGAGTCATGAGATTCGCACACCAATGAACGGAATCATGGGCTTCGCCGATCTCCTGCAAACCCCACAGTTAAGTGGTGAAAAACATCAAAGATACATTGAGTTAATCATGAAGAGTGGCGATCGAATGCTATCCACAATAAATGATATTATTGAAGTTTCGAAAATTGAGACAAAACAAATCACACCAGTTTATTACGAAACAGATATAAACGAAATCATTAAATATTATTACTCTTTTTTCTTGCCTGAAGCGGATATAAAAGGGATTGAATTAAATTACAAATTTGGTTTATCATCTAATGAAGCATTAATTTTATTAGATAAAGCCATGTTAGATTCAATTCTTACTAATCTGATAAAAAATGCGATTAAATACACCAATTCGGGAATGATTGATTTTGGTTATGCCAGAAAAGATAATGAACTAGAGTTCTACGTAAAAGATACCGGTATGGGTATTCCTGAAGAACAACAAAAAATCATATTTGAGCGATTCAGACAAGTAGAGTTGGAAAGCACGAAAGCAATTGAAGGTTCTGGTCTTGGTTTATCAATTGCAAAGGCTTACACTGAATTACTCGGTGGAAAAATATGGATGGAATCTAAAGAAGGCGTTGGTTCTCAATTCTACTTTACAATTCCATATCGAATAATGGAAAAATAAAATACCATATTATTCAATACCATATTTATCTTGTAGAGGCTTGTTAATTACAGCACGTAATTTTGCGGATAAATCTTCTGCATCTTCTTTCTTTAAGCCAGTAGTTGGAATTATTGGGTGTATAATAACATCTGCAAATCCAGGACTAGCATTTCCTTTAAACATAGTTCCTCTTTGCAATCTTTTCCAATTGGTAGTTTGTGTGATTGGCAATATTGGAATTCCCATTTGAATGGCAATAGCTACTGCTCCAGGCTTAAACTCACCCAAATTTGGTGCATTTTGTGGAATCGTTCCCTCTGGCAAAATTACCAATGGAGAACCATCCTTAATTACATCCATCATTTTCTTAAAGCTCTTCAAGGCACCCATTCTATTTTTCCTATCCACTAAAATATTCATCCCCGAAGTATAAAAAATATGAAATAAGGGCCATTTCTCTATTTCTTGTTTACCTGTAAATACAAAATACTGATCGAAAATGATGTACAAAGTTGCTGGATCGATAAATGAACTATGATTTGAACATATTAAGAATGGCTGGTCGGTAATAATATTCTCTCTTCCCTTAACCCTCATAAATATTCCAGAACCATAAAGCCACACCTTTGCATATATCTTAATCACCTTGAAAGCTGCAGGAAATCGTTCTTTTTTCGATAATAAGTACTTGAAAATCGGATAGAACAACATCAATGTGAGTGCAAAATAAAGGAAGAAATATACTTTGTATAGAAATCTGATTGGAAATATTAGAATATTCATTCTGGCTAAATAGTTTTATTATCAAATAAATGTGAAAAAGTAAAAATAGACAATTCTTTCTTACTTTTTATTCAACAGTTCAAAAGTAAGATTTATTCTTCTGTTACAAAAAACAGTTAGCATTCTAATAAAATATCCTACCCAGTAAAAATTAATGATAGAGATTAAAATAAAGTCTAATCTGTATATTATTTAAATCAGAATTTAGAAAAATTACCATAATTCATGTCATTTTGTACTGCATCCTAAATAAAAAAGCGCCACTCTTAAGGGAATGGCACTTTTATATCTATTCGATTGAATTCTTAAAATTTTCTGAATCCAATTAATCTACGAACTTCTTCTAATGTTTTCGCTGCACTTTCACGAGCTTTTTCGGCTCCCTCTTGCGTTACTTTTCTCAAATAATCATCATCCTGAGAAATATCAAGAAAACGTTCTCTAATTGGAGCAGTAAAGTTAATGATATCTTCGGCCAATTGCTTTTTAAGATCGCCATAACGAACTTCACAATTATTGTATTTATCGTTGAAAAAATCGTAAGTATCCTTAGTCGAAACCACATCCATTAAAGTAAATAAATTCTGAATAGCTTCTGGCTTTTCCTGATTCATTTCTGTTGGACCACTATCCGAAACGGCTTTCATTACTTTTTTACGAATCGATTTTGGATCTTCAACCAATCCAATCGCATTTCCTTCTGATTTCCCCATTTTTCCTGAGCCATCTAATCCTGGAATTTTAACAAATTCGCCAGTAAATGAATAAGGCTGTGGAATTGGGAAAGTTTCTTCGCCATATGTGTTATTAAATCGCTTTGCAAATTTACGAGCCATCTCTAAATTCTGCTCCTGATCTTTACCAACTGGCACTCTTTGTGCTTTGTGAATTAAAATATCGGCAGCCATTAAAACCGGGTAGGTTAACAAACCTGCATTTACATTTTCAGGATTTTTACGCGCTTTATCTTTAAAAGAAGTAGTTCTTTCCAACTCTCCTAAATAGGCGTTCATGTTCATTAACAAATACAACTCTGGAATTTCTGGCACATCACTTTGCACGTAAATAGTTGCTTTTTCAGGATCAATTCCACAAGCTAAATATTCGGCCAAAACATGTCTCACATTTGTATGAAGATCGGCAGGAGTCGGATGTGTAGTCAAGGAATGCCAGTCAGCAATAAAGAAAAAACAATTGTTATCGTTCTGCATTTGCACAAAGTTCTTAATTGCTCCGAAATAGTTTCCCAGGTGTAAATTACCTGTAGATCGAATTCCACTAACTACTGTATTCATGATCTGATTTGTTAATAGCTCACAATTTGAGCCGTTTATACTTAAAAAAATTATCTCGCAAAATTATGAAACGAAACTGATAAATGAAATAAATTGGCAAAAACTTAATTTATTGCTTGAATAGTTAACCATGCCCAAACGATATATCGGCACAATTTACCTACTCCCATAAAAAATGCCATCCAATAAAAATTCGTCCTTAGCAAGCCTAATCCTAGTGGAATTAAATCACCAATAAAAGGAAGAAATGCAAAAAAAGCAAAGGCATTTCCTTTGTTTTGAAGATAGTTTCGGACTTGATCTGCTTTTTCTTTTTTTACTCGAAGCACTTTCTCTATCCATTCCCATTTCCCTAAATAGCCCAAATAATAACTGATTAATCCTCCAGCCCAATTTCCCAAACTAGCAATTGCGACCGTTAAAATAATATCGTAACCAGAATACAAACAAAGACTTACAATAGCCTCCGAACTGAATGGCAATACTGTTGCAGCCAAAAAACTTGCAATAAATAAACCCCAATATCCGTATTCAAATAATTCTGCCATAAGCACACAAAAGTAGAAAGAAAGCTTAAGGTAGAAAGGAAATAAGGTATTTTAGAAAATCTAAAAACTAATATCTACGATATTACGCCATCCGCTGAAGCTCATTTACTCATACTCTTCAAGCTCATTCACTATATTCTCTTATCTTTGTAAAAAAAATAGAAGATTATATATGGAAACGACAAGACAAAGTAAAGTTTCAAGATTGTTATTAAAGGATTTAAGCGAAATATTTCAAATGGAATCGAGAAACCTTTTTGGTGGTAAAATGATTTCGGTTACAACGGTTAGAATTAGCCCTGATTTAGGACTTGCTAAAGTTTACCTTAGTATTTTCCCTTCTCAAGATACGGAGCCAACGCTTAAATTAATTAAGATGAACGCGAAGAATGTTCGTAGAATTCTTGGACGAAAAGTAGGTAAACAACTACGAATTGTTCCAGAATTAGCATTTTTCATTGATGATTCTCTTGATTATATTGAAAATATCGATAATTTACTTTCTTAATAGAATTTCAAATTAACAACATTCTACCTCAATTAATTCCATAGCAGAATTTGAACTTAGCCTTCCATATTGCAAAACGTTATCTGTTTTCAAAGAAAAAACAGAATGTAATCAATATCATATCGATTATTTCGGTTGTTGGTGTAGCAATAGGAACCATGGCATTGGTTATTGTTCTTTCTGCCTTTAATGGCCTTAATAGCCTAATTGAAGACCTTTATGGAAGCTTTGATCCGGATTTAAAAATACTTCCAAAAACTGGTAAAACATTTATTCCAGATTCGACTTTCGAGCAAATTCGAAACATGGAAAATGTTGTATTCTATTCAGAAGTTTTTGAAGAAAATGCTCTGTTAAAATATGGCAACCGAGAACGTGTTGCGATTGTTAAAGGTGTTGATGAGAATTTTACACTAATGACAGGGATCGATACCATGATGGTAGATGGAAGTTTCGTACTGGATAGTGGAAAACATCAATTTACCGTTCTTGGTTATGGAGTAGCGTTAGATTTAGGTGTTGGGCTTACTTTTATTGATCCAATAAAATTTTTCGTACCCAAACGAAACGCAAAAGCAAGACATAATCCACTAAATGCTTTTACGACCGAACATCTCTATCCATCTGGTTATTTCGCTATTCAGCAAGATTTCGATTCTCAATATGTACTGGTCCCTCTTAAATTTGCACGTAGCTTATTTTCTTACAAAAAAGAAGTTAGTGCGATTGAGTTAGCCATTCAAGATCAAGACGAAATTGAAAAGATAAAAGAACAAATACAAAATATTTTAGGTGACGATTTTACGGTTAAAAACCGTTTCGAATTACATGATGTTCTTTTTAAAATGATGCAAACAGAAAAGATGGCTATTTTCTTTATCCTAGCCTTTATTTTAATTATTGCATCATTTAATGTGATCGGATCACTTACCATGCTTATTCTCGATAAAAAATCGGATATAAACACTTTGCGTAGTATGGGCGCTAACGAAAAAACAATTCAAAATATCTTTCTACTTGAAGGTTGGTTAATTTCTCTAATAGGAGCAAGTATTGGTATTACTTTAGGTGTTCTTATTTGTCTGTTACAATTAAAATTTGGTCTGGTTAAATTTGCTGGCAATGGAGCTTTTATAACGGATTCCTACCCCGTTAATATTCATTTTAGCGATATTTTTATCATCTTTACAACTGTGATACTTATTGGTTACGCAGCATCTCGCTTTCCTGTACGCTATATCACAAAACGTTTTCTGCGATTTAATTAATTTATTTTCTCGCTGAAACACCAAACTACCAATCTATATCGTTTAATTTCTGAATGGACAAAAAATCCATTTCAATAATAACTGAATTAATTAATATTGTAATGAGAAAAATTATTGTTATTTGCATTTTAGCATTTGGTATTTCTTTGGCTAGTAATGCACAAGAAACAGCTCTAACATCAAAAGGAAAAGTAGTAATTCTTTACAATAACGGTACTTGGAAATATGCTGATGTAAAAGTTGCTAACGAGACAACACCTCAAACTGCAACAGAAAATATTGAAAGGGAAATTGCACCAATAAGCAATACAAATGAACCAATAGTATTAAAAGATGCAGAAGTTGAAAAATCAGCATTTATTGAAGGTCCATCTGCTAAACTTAAAAAATACTTTAAGCAAAAAAACATCGTTCGCTGTGACTTCACCATCAGTTCAAAAGATGGAAAAGCATTTCTTAAGACCGATTGGAAAGTAATGACTGGTGAGGCTTACTCTTATTTTGGCTTTATTAAAAAAGAGAATAAAATTAGTTTAGAACTACTAGGTGGCGAAACGGTTAACTTAACTTACACTGCGGAATAT
>JADGFH010000925.1 GCA_016743925.1 Labilibaculum sp. | reverse complement strand
TGTTTGCTCCTATTAGTTATTTTGGGTTTATGTTTGAATCTTACTGTTAATTCACAAGAGAAAAAGAATGTTTCTCTTGTGACGTTTCAATCTTTATTGGAAGAAATGATAGATCGAGACGCTCTAACCCGATACCCGGATCCCTATTACATATTTGAACAATTTAGTAGTTACGATCGGCATTCAACTACCATAAATGATTCTACATGGTTTGCCAACATGGACTGTAATTATTTTATGCGTGTAGATGAGGTGGAAGGTAGAAAAGAAAGCGTTTTAATGGACACACAAGGAGCAGGAGCTATTGCACGCTTTTGGATTACCGGAAACAATCATGGAGCAGGTACGCTTAGAATCTATCTTGACAATCAATCTAAACCAGTAATTGAAACTTGACTAATTGATTTTATCAGTAAAAATGAAGGGGGTTACCCATTAAGTTCTTCTATATCTCCCAAAACCGGCTTTATGCGTCGCGGACACAACCTGTATCTGCCAATTTCATATGCCAAAGCTTGTAAGGTTACTTATGAAATGAATGCAGATGGAGGCGATGATGAGTGGTTATATTATTGCCTCAATGCTCGTAAATACAAAAAAGGAACGGCTGTTGAGAGCTTTCGTTCAAAAATGATAAAAGAGAATACTGAATTAATTGGTAAGGTGAATATGGCATTGTTGAATCAAACCGCCAAATTGGAGGATGGAAAGGTTTTTGACTTGCCATTAGAAATAGCAGAGGAAAGCTCTATAGAAATTAACGGACCTGGCAATATTATAAATGGTTTGGAAGTTAAAATTTCTGGGGAAAATCTGGAACGAGCTTTGCGCGATATCATTGTAAAATGTTCTTTTGATGATAATAAAACAGTGTGGTGTCCAATAGGAGATTTTTTTGGAACAGGCTATAAATTACATGCTTCGGAAACCTATTATTCTAAAGTGGAAGAAGATGGTACGATGAGCACATCGTGGTTGATGCCTTTCGAAAGTAACTGCAAAATTAGTTTTGAGAATATTGGAAATGTGGCCTATCATATTACTGGAAATGTTACACTCAAACCTTATAAGTGGAATGATAGATCCATGTATTTTCATACAAGTTGGAAACAGTTTACAGCTTTATCAACTGGAGATAACAAAGAACGATTGGGGCGCGGAGGTTGTTTCGATATGAATTTTGTAACGCTCAAAGGAAAGGGTGTATATGTGGGTGATGCCATTACCTTATTTAATACATCATTAGGAGGACACTGGAAAAGCTGGTGGGGTGAGGGTGATGAAAAAGTATACTTGGATGGTGAAGATTGGCCATCGATCATTGGTACTGGCACCGAAGATTATTATGGGTATGCTTGGTGCGAATACAATACCTTTGATCATCCTTACCTTTCGCAACCTATTGGTGGTGGTGATTCTAAATTCGATATGACTGTAAATATGCGTTATCGTAGTTTGGATGCCATGCCATTTTCTAAATCTTTAAAATTTGACATGGAAATGTGGCATTGGACAAAAACCAAACTTAATTTTGCACCAACCACTTATTATTATCTATTGCCAGGAGGATCGGACAATAGTATAGCCGATTACGATGGTGCCAAAGCAAAACTCGCATTCGATAGATTTGATATTTTAAAAGCTGAACCTGAAAATGGAAAATTAGAAGGGGAAAACCTAAAGCCTATAGGCATAGTCAAGAACACGAAAGGTTTGTATGATGATAAATTATCAGGTGGTTTGGCATTGATATGGAAAATGGGCGTTAAAGGTGAAAGTAGATCTTTTGAGTTTTATGCTGATAATAACAGTTTGTTAAAACAAATTGTCATAGGATCAGAAAACAAAAATGGTGTGTATGAAGTGGTTTTGAATGGTAACACCATATTAAACTGGGACAGTCGTGATAATAAAGATTTCTCGCAACAAAAGAATTTTAAAAACATCCACTTAAAGCGTGTGAATAAATTGGATATAAAATTGATTAGTAGTGATAAAAGTAAGAAGACCAATGTCTTCATTGATTATTTGTTGATGAATTAGAGCTTATGTAAAATGGTATATAGTAAGTGTTCTTTTTTATGGTAGTTTTCTTCCTGAAGCTGGAGTGCAAGGTTAAACAATATCCGCAGATTTCGGTTGAATTCCTTTAAAAGGAAATGATTTATAGAGGTGAACTATCGAAAGTATCGGATATAGAGTTTAAAACTATTTAAGACAGCAGTTACTACCAATGAGGATGGATAGTTCTTTTAATTGTCAGAAGATTTTTCATTTAGTTCTTTTTTGTATTGCTGAGGAGTTTTACCTATAAATTTTTTGAATGCCCTGAAAAAGGTAGATTC
>JADGFH010000152.1 GCA_016743925.1 Labilibaculum sp. | reverse complement strand
GTCTTGCTAAGTTGCGTGGGCGATTTAAAAGAATTAACCTTCCAAACACCACAGAGCCAAAGCTTATATTTGTTATTATCTTTTTATTTTAATGCCAAATCTAAGGTTTGGCAATTCTCAAACTTTCATCTTAATATCCAAGAAAACCACTGAATCCACCTGATTTATACCAAATTGTTGGCAGCTGGGCTTATTCAATTTAAATTGTCTTAAGCTTTAATTTTCTCTGGTTAAAATACAATTCATACATTATGAAGAAGAATCCAATTGTTACCGAAATGTCTGCCATATTCACAACTCCAGTGTGAAACAAAACAAAGTCAAAAAACAGAAAATCAGTGACCGAACCATACAATATCCTATCCAATATATTTCCTAGTCCACCACCAATAAAACAACTTATACCTAGGCATAATAACTTACGCATATTACTCCTTTTAAATAAAAAATAGAGAGCGTAACCAATTACTATCAATGGTAATATTATCATTAGAAATTGATATAATGAGCGAGGTAGGTTTTTACCTAATCCTAGAAATGCACCAGTATTTTCAACCTTTGTCAAGATTAAATAATCACTAATTACTTCTATACGTGAATTATATTCAATGTTTTGTCGAACAATGCTCTTAGATATTTGGTCGCAACTAATATTTGCTACTAGAATCATAACAATCAATAAATTCCTAATTAAGGTCTTTGCTTTCATATTTTTACTCTTATTAATATCTACTTGAATTCGGCTTATATTTTTTGCAAACCAATTGTAGTGGTTTGCTGGTGTTTCTTAATTGTATTAACTATCAATTGGCTAATCACCGCCCATGAAATTTAGCTTTTGTTAGCAGCTGGGCATTTATCACTCGTTGATTATTTCAATAGATGTTATCTTTAAATATCTTTTAAACACTTTATCATTCTCAATCACGTCTCTAATTCTATGAACCAATTCAAAATTTGTTCCTTTGAATTCTTTTAAATTACTGACTTGGGTTGTCAAAAGTGGTTGAACAAATGTCTTATCGTAATTAAGACCTAATGTATCGTATAAGTCAAAGTTTTTTTGAGGAATTGGTTTAAAATTTATTTTGATATTTAACTTCAACGTGTCGATATTAATTTCTCTTATAACCTTTATAATTTGTGTCTTTTCAATTATTTTTGCAGCCGTAAAACCTTTATAAATAGGTATTTCATAAGTACCAACTTCATAGAATGTTGCATAATTCTCCCCTTCCCAATTACTAAATACTAAACCAATTTCATCTTGTCTAACTTCAACTGTCTTAGTACAACTGATCGTAATGAAACACAATGTTGTCAACAAAAAAATTCTCATCATAGCTATATCTTAGGTGTCTAGGTTTTGCCTTGCTGCTAACGGCAGTCTGTCTAATAACCTAAAGCAACTCGCTTAGATTCTTATATTTCTTCATTTTCAAAGAAACTACCTAAATATATTACTGTCAAGTTTTACTTTTTAGACAGTCTGACGGTCTTGCTAAGTTGCGTGGGCGATTTAAAAGAAATTACCTTTCAAAACTCACGGAAGCAAGCCGCATAAATTTGTTTATATTTTTTGCAAACCAAATCTAAGTGGCTTGCTGGTGTTTGTTAATTACTCTAAACTTTCGAACTGCACATCACCGCCCATGAAGTTTAGCTTTTGTTACAGGCTGGCTGTTTTCACATATCATAGTATAATTCAACGGATATTTTATTTCCATTTCTCCATTTTATCCAACCTTCATATTCTGTTTCACCACATGTATATTTTATTTTCAACCAGTCATTCTTTAAATCAATAGGGAAAATTTGAGGATTTATCCTTCCAGATTCATTAAGAATTTTAGAAGTCTCATTCGGCTCAGAGTAAATAGGTATCAAATCTGATTCAAAACCGATAATAGCAACATTTTCAACTATATGCTGTCCCCATTCCCTTAATTTCCAATTATCATCGATAGATATGTACTTATAAACTTCATCAGTTAATTCTACTTTGTAGTAGTCATTTTCAATTTCAAGTACTCGGAGATGTAATCTCATACTCTCAAGGCTAAATTCCAACGGTTTTATATGATGCTTAATCTGACTAAGAGCTTGTTTTTCTTCTGTCCATTCGCCTAAAACTAGATTTCTCTCTTTAATAAAATTGAAATTCATCCAAACTGAACCATCTTTATTCAGTATAGATATATTTTTATCTAAATTTCCTGTCCAAACAAGAATTCCTATTTCTCCTTTTAGGTCAGGCTTATATTGTCCCCAAGTACAACTTGAAATAATTGAAAGCAATAAAAATATTAGATGTCTTTTCATAGTTGTTATTAAAGCTGCATGTACAGGGAGATAGTTTACAGTTGTCTTATCAAACCGCTAAATAAACAAGCCGATTAAATTTGTTTATATTTTCAAGCAAACCAATTTGATTGGCTTGCTGGTGTTTATTAATTGAACTAAACTCTCAAACAGCTCGTCACGCCCATGAAATTTAGCTTTTGTTGTGGCCTGTAATTTTTAACTTTCCCAAGTGCCTAATTCTTCAATTATCATCCATTTTGCATTCTCTTTTTTTAGAATGAATATATATCCTTGTCCATTTAGAGGCCCACAATAGTAATCAACCGCTAGAATTAATCTTGTATGTGCCTTGTTGAATATCGGAGTGCCAACTTTTATAAAACAACTTGTCCCAAAGTGGTCTGTCAAATACTCATATGCATAATCATAATCTTTCTTGAATAAGTCGTCTAGAGTTTTTTTATTAAGTGTCGATTTTGAAATGAACTTAGGATCTACTTTCATAATCAATGAGGAATCAATAGAGGAATACATATAATCTGCATCTATTGTGGTAAGTATTTCTCTTTCGATCATAGCATTAAAAAAGTGCTTTGAATAATCAATCAAGTCAGGTGGTGGTGGAGCAGGTATACCTCGAGAATTTGTATCAATAGGAACTGATTTAAAGACAGGCATTGTTTCAATTTGAACTACAGAGGCTTTATTTAACTTGTAACGAATGATTTCGTCTACTATTTGACTAAACTCTGTTCGAATATTGACACTAGATTGACCTTTCGTCTCGACATTGCAGGAGATCAAAATGATAATCAATATTGTTAGTTTAAATATTCTCATATTATTACTGTCTAATTAATTATGGGCCACAACGTACGTGTATATCGCATGAGTGCCCTTTACAACACCCTATCGAGTGGCTGAGCCGCCCCAATTCGATTTCGGTCCTTGAATCTACAAAACAATATGTAGCTAACAAAAGATTAACACCTATAATTTAACCAAGCATTATAGCTTAACTAAATAAAGACAATATGGTCTTATTTTTAGATAATTGATGATTACTAGCTTTGCTTATTGCACTCGCCTATATTTTACATACAATAAATTTTAAGCGAGAGGCACGAATTTTGGTCGGCAGGGCACGAAAAAACATCCCTAGGGCACAAATTTTCATGGGCACGGCAGCTTTTTTGGTGGGTAGGCCACCTTTTTTCGTGCCCTAGGCATCTAATTTGGTGGGTAGCCGACCTATTTTGGTACCCTTGGCAGCATTTTTCATGGGTACCCGACCTTTTTTCGTGGGCAGGCCACCTTTTTTTATGCCCTAGGCATCTAATTTGGTGGGTATGGCATGTTATTTTATGCCCTCTCGCCCTTTTTCGGATGAAAAAGAAATACAAAAAAAAGTGGAAGAATTACTTCTTCCACTATCACCTATAATACATCAATCCAAGCTATTACAATTACTCTGTAATAGCAGGTTCTTCAGAATCCTTTTTTGGAGCAGTTGATGGAAACTGCTTTTTTAAATCCTCGTAAATTGGTTTTGCACCAGGCACGCCATCTTTTGCGGCCTGTTTAATGTAGTGGTAAAATGACAATACAGCTGAGTAGGCTTCATTTCCACACAATGCTGCGGTATCGTTTAGCAAGCTTAGTTGCTGTTCCAATTCCTTAATCATTGGGTTCATTACCTTCCAAGCATCAACATCCTTTTTAACATTATCCATTTTTATATATGGAGGAATTAAATCGGGATTATTTTCGGCCAACATACAGCCTCGTTCAACGAAATCGAATAAACGATTTCCTACTACTACCATATTCTTTTTCTTTTCGGCTGGCAAGGCAAGCACATATGGTTTTAATGCTTCTTGTAAACTGCTTATTGCAGTGTTAGTCTCTTGAATTGTTTCGCTTGTGTAAACAATATCTACCCTATTTTCTACTGTCATTATTTTATATTTTTTAATTACACTATTAAAGCTATGACATTTTTATAGTAAACACCAAATAAATATACACCTTACATCTTTAAACATAACTATTCTTAATAAGGATGAGAGAATAATTAACGAATAAAACACTACAATCACACAAAAAGCTTATTGCAATCAACTTAAGATAATGCAGCTTTACAGTAAACAATCAGATAATTTTAAAACCACATTATAAATAATATTATACGCAATCTCACTAAGCAAATTGAAATTATCAGAGTATAAATCATTTTGTTTTACATCAAACAACAAGACTATCGATTGAATAAATTAGTGTGCTACCTATATTCACGAACAATACATCAGTATTTTTCCGATACTCTAATAAGCCTATACCGAGTTTCTTTTGCTCGCCATGGCTCACAAACTATTCGAAATAGTATCGTACCATAGCTATTGGTGCTTATTTATTATTAAGACTATTTGCATGGCAATTCAAATGTGGAAATCAATAAAAGACATTTTCATCCTTAATTATAATTTTGTATCTTAAAATACATATTAGCACATAAACCTGCTGGTAAGGAGCAAAACCACCTAAAATCCCCACTTATGAAAAACCTATTCTTAATTGCTACGCTTGTTTTATTCTGCACCTCATCTTATGGCCAAAATAACCAATCGAATTCGGGCAACTTACTACTCGAAATAAGCAATGGTATTAGTATGCCTAAGGCAGGCTTCGAAGATTTTGTTAAAGATGGATTTAATAGTGAATTATCGCTAAGCAAACAATTCTGCAAAAAAATATCCTTAGGTTTTGGGGCAAAACATTCCTCTTTTAGAGTAAGACAAGAATTTGGTCCGGTACAAGGATCCCGAAACCAATACACTAGCACTACCTTTGATGTAGGGCCACAGTTCAGCTTGGGCAATAGCAAATTTGCCATTCAAGTATATGGAAGAACTGGATTATCGGTAACGAGTACACCTGAAATTAAAAGTTTACAGGCCAATACCGACATCACAACAGAGAAACTAAAACAACAGAGTGTAAAAGCATTAAGTGCACGTATAGGAGCCAAAATTAAAACAGAAGTTTGTACGGGGCTGCAGCTATACGTAAGTAGTGAGTATGTTACTACGCTCAATTCCGATATCAATTTCTATAGCAAAGATTTATCGAAAGCAATAGGCGCCGATGGCAGATTAGATCCTGATTTGGCAAGTGAAATCCCATTCACCACTAAAAACCTAAAATTCTCCAGTTTAAACGTGAATTTTGGGGTTAACATTGGCATTGGTAGTCTTTGTGCTAGCAATTCAAAAAGAAACTCCAACCCACTCCATCAGAATTCGGGAACGAAGGCTGTGAATCCAATGTATCAGCAAAGAAGTAGTGGCCACGACAACCCGATGTATCAACAAAACAGCAATAAAGGGGAAAATGTTTTGTACGAAGGCGCTAGTAATTCGGGAGGGAACACGGGAGGAACATCGGGCAGCAAAGCACAAGATTACAATTCAAGTAGAAGCAACCGGACCGTTAGAGCAAAAGCTGCAGATATAAATGGAGATTTAGATCAAGCTACTCGTGCACAAGATTACAATTCGAGCAGATCTAACAAACGAGGCATTACCGCAGACACATCTGGAGATGATGGCAATACTGATGAAAACAACAGAGGTGTAGAAGCAACCGATTACAATTCGAGCAGATCGAACAAAAGAGGCATTACTGCAGATACATCTGGAGATGATGGCAATACGGATACAAACAACAGAGGTGTAGAAGCAACCGATTACAATTCGAGTAGATCGAACAAGGTCGATAATATTAGCGATTCATCGGGAGATGATGGAAACAATGACGGAAGTAAAGCAACAGATTATAATTCCTCAAGGAGTAACAAAGCCGATAATGCAAAATCCTCAGATATCAATAGAGATGGTAATTTGGATAATGCTACTAAAGCTCAGGATTACAATTCGAGTAGAAGTAATAACGAAGGCAGTACAAAAGCTCAGGACTATAATTCGAGCCGTAGCAACCGAAGAGGTGTTGCCAAGACAGATGAAGATAACGAGGCTGGAAATAACAGAGGTGTAGAAGCTACCGATTACAATTCGAGTAGATCGAACAAGGCCGATAATGTTAGCGATTCATCGGGAGATGATGGAAACAATGACGGAAGTAAAGCAACAGATTATAACTCGAGCAGAAGTAATAAAGCAGATAATGCAAAATCCTCAGATATCAATAGAGATGGCAATTTGGATAATGCTACTAAAGCTCAGGACTACAATTCGAGTAGAAGTAATAACGAAGGTAGCACAAAAGCTCAGGACTATAATTCGAGCCGTAGCAACCGAAGAGGTGTTGCCAAGACAAATGATGATATCCGCGTAAGTATGACTCAAGCGCAGAAACGAAAAATGAAAAAGAAATTGAAAAGAGAAGAACGTGCTCGACTAAAGAAAAATAAACAACAACAAAAGGAGGAAATAAAAAAAAGAAAAATGCAAGCCAGTTCTATTTATTAGGATTGAAAGGAAAAGTAAAAAGTTCCTGCTTATAGTATTCTTTACTTGCTCGAGCCGTATGGCTTTTCCTTTTCTCCTTAGATGAGAAAAGGAAACAAAAGAATCAAGTCAGCCTGATCCTTGTCTCTCCTTTGTGGATACGGAGCACCACGCCTTACGGCAGGCTGACAAGACACGTTCAAAATTAAATATACTAATGCCAATAACTAGAGAAGTAAATTTAAAAAGATGAAAAGGAAAAAGTTCCTGCATATTAAATTTGCCCCGTGCTTTAGCTCGGGAATCTGGAATGTAAAAAGGAGAAAGTAACAAGTTAATTTTACTAATAACTGTTCATTGATTGCAGATAAAATACACACATGACACAAAGTATAGCACACATCACACTTGTTGTGAGAGATTACGATGAAGCCATAGCGTTTTACACAGAAAACTTAAATTTTGATTTGATTGAAGATTTAAAAATGAGTGAATCTCATCGTTGGGTATTAATTGCGCCTAAAGGAAGCTCGGGCAGTTCCATTATGCTCGAAAAAGCAGTAAGCAAGGAGCAGGTAAATAGAATCGGAAATCAGACAGGCGGAAGCGTTTTTATGATTTTACAAACCGACAATTTTGATCGTGATTTTCAAAACCTACTCATCAAAAAAATCAAAATAGCGCGCGATCCTTCAACTGAAGTGTATGGGAAAGTTTGCGTTTTTGCCGATTTGTATGGTAACTTATGGGATTTAATCGAGCCTGCTAAATAGTCGCAAGGAGAAAAAAGCAAACTTCAAGGAACAAGTTTCAAGGAAAATATCGCTGTTTAAGATAAGGGTGTTCTGCACCAAATAAAAAAACACCCTATTCTAACTGATAACTGATAACTGATAACTGATAAAATTATCTTCTTCGTCGGCCATTCCAATATTTGATGTAGTTTTTTTGTGATATTAGACCAATAGAACCGGTATAAATCCCTCCTACTTCACGTCCATCGAACACACGCACAACAATTGTGTTTCGTTGGTTCTTCTTGATTAAATTAGGAGGTAGGTAATAGGCTCTTGTTTGATTATGAAATTCGGTTCGTCCGTAAACTACAGAAGGATCAAATCCGCCAGTTTCTCCAATCAATTGTTCATTCACATAAACCTGATCCAAATCGTCAATCTTACCCAAAACAAGAATCATGCGTTCGGTAATTAAATCCGTATTTGGAATAAAGGCCAGTGCGTAACAAGCAAAACCATCGTAATTCTTGTATCCTTGGTTTTCCCAACTCCCTGGTACTATAATGTCATCCCAATTTTGCGCAGATTCTAAATCCTCATAAGCATATTGTCCGGTTTTAAACTTCCAGCTTCCTTGTAAATCGATATCAACAGGAATTGCATCCTTGTCTACAATCAAAGAGATATCGCCTCTTGTAATTCCACCTTCTCCAGTATCATCGTATACCCTAACCGCTATGGTATTTTCTTCTTTCAAATATTTCGATGGAATATTATACAACCTATTAGAATCGTAAGCTGTTGCATAATTAGGAGGAAAATTACCCGTACGACCAATAAGATTCCCATTTATAAAAACTTCATCAACATCATCAATAGTCCCTAATCTGAGATACAGGCTTTGCCCATTTGTACTGCTAGGTTTTCTAAAGGTGGTTCGATACCATGCATACCCATCATAACCATGAAACCCTTGATTTTCCCATGCCGAAGGAACTTTAATCCACTCCCAATTATCATCATTAAACTCTGGTAGTTCCCAACCGTCAGCATCCCCAATCGAGAATTTCCAAGATCCATTTAAATCAACTACTTTATGATAATTCTGAGCTTCCATCTCTCCAATGCCAGCACACACGCACAACACCACAAAAACCCCTCTAATTAATTCTCTTATATGCTTTCTCATGCTATTCAAATTTCAAAATTAATCAAACCAATATTGAAAAAACTTCTCAAGACTTGTTCTGTTATCCTTCTGATTCCTCTTCACCATTACCTCAGCAATTTCAACATTTGTGATCCCAATTGGTCCCTTGTAAATTCCACCAGGACCGGTAAGGTCAGTTACCATTACCTCAATTATATTTATACCATTAGTTTGCAGTATACCTCTTCGTATTGGGTAAACTCTATAGGTCATGTGGTTCGAACTTCCAGACCAATTTCGCCTCTGTTGCTTTGATCCTATCCATGTAATTTTCTCCCCATTTAAATACACCTCATCCCTATCATCAATAACACCTAGAACCAATGCTTTTCCCATAGTACTCATGTCCGCTGGAAGTGTGAATTCTTTGGTGTACTTAGCATTTCCATCCAAACCATTATATCCTCTTGCTTCCCAAAAACCAGGAACAAATATTTTACCTTTTCGATAAGTTACACACTTCAAATTTCCTTCATCAATAGAAGTTCCACATTCAAAATCCCAATAACCTGTTAAATCAACTTCCATACGATCCTGCTCATTATCCACAAATACACCTAAAGGACCATGAAATATTCCGCCACCACCAGTTGCATCAAATACTCTAACGGCAATCACATTATTTCCATCATTACGGAGTAAACTTGCAGGAATCGGATACATTCGGGGAATATCGTAAGCCGTTTTCATTTTAGGTGGAAAGTTTCCCGATGCTCCTATCAATTTACCATTTAAGTACACCTCGTCAACATCGTCAATTTGACCCATGTGAAAATAAAGGTAATCATTGTCGAAGGGCAATTTTACTTGAAATGTTTTACGATACCATGCATAACCATCATAATCATAAAATCCATTTTCTTCCCAACTTTTGGGTGCAAATACATTTTGCCAATCAGAATCGTCGTAATTAGTCGCAGCTCTAGCCAAATCATCACCTATGGAGAACTTCCAATTCCCTTCCAGGTTAACCAATCTTTTCAAGTTTTCTGATTTTACACTAGCAACTTGAAATATTATGAACAGTAACAGTAAACTAAGTTTTATTATATGTGTTTTAATGATCAAATTTTTCATTCTTATTCTTTTTTGTAGCTAAATACAATTTTACTCTTATTTCATTTTAAACGTAAACTGAAGCGCCAATTCCTGCCCAACCATATCGGAACTTGCCTTAATTAGCCTGCCGTTCATGTTTTTTCGAACAGCTTTTTTTAGTTCATCATCAAAACCAATAACCTTACTTACTACCACTCGGTTATTTTCATTTACCGTACAACGTAATACAATCTGTTCCGTTTTCCCTTTTTGCATAAAACCAGCAATATTTGTTTTTGAAACTGATCTTTTTATTTTTTTAAGCAATTCTATTTTTTCTTTGTTAATCTTTTGCTTCTCTGGCTTAACCGCCATCGCGAAATTAGTTGTTAAAACTAAACATGCTAATGCGAAAAATACAATCTTTATCGTTTTCATAACCCTAATTTAAAATGTTACCAATCAACTTTAAAAAAGAATGGAGTCGCGCGCCATCCATTCCTTTCTTCTATCTTAACTTTCTATTGGTAAAATTAGGCTACTAAAAAAACATTTGTGTCACCCGCAAGTTAGCAGTTGTCATCAATTGTCACAGTTTTGTTTTTTATTGCTTTTTCCTGTTTCCCCGCAC
>JADGFH010000151.1 GCA_016743925.1 Labilibaculum sp. | reverse complement strand
CTCTTATTTTTAGGTAGGTTGTAATAAATAGGCTATTTGCTTATTCGAATTTGTTCTTCGGGTTGAGCTTATTATCTTTGCGCCAATTTGTGAAATCTTAAACCTATTTTATGATCCTATCTCAAGAAAATGGGGCTCCGAACTTCGATAGCCCAGCAAAAAGAATTATTGTCGGGATACAATTTTTATTCGTTGCTTTTGGCGCAACAGTCCTCGTCCCCTTATTAGTTGGTATTGACCCAGCAGTCGCATTATTTACAGCAGGAATTGGAACCTTGATTTTTCATTTAATCACAAAAGGTAAAGTTCCTGTTTTTTTAGGCAGTAGTTTTGCATTTATTGCACCAATTGTTGCAGCTACAGAGCTTTATGGCTTGCCAGGAACCCTATCTGGCTTAATCGCTGTTGGTTTAGTTTACGGTATTGTGTCAGGTATAATCAAAATTTGGGGATTGAGAGTTATCGAAAAGATCTTTCCTGCAATTGTAGTTGGCCCTGTAATCATGATTATTGGTCTTTCTTTAGCACCTGTTGCCGTGAATATGGCAAAAACCAATTGGATTATTTCTTCAGTAGCCTTGTTAACAGCAGTTTTAATTGTTGTTTATACTAAAGGAATGCTAAAATTAATTCCTGTTTTTATGGGAATTGTAGTTGGCTATGTTCTTTCAATAATTTTAGGAGAAGTTGATTTTACAGTTATAAAGGAAGCATCTTGGATTGCATTGCCTGAATTTGTTCGTCCAGAATTAAATTGGAGTGCTATTTTATATATGATTCCAGTTGCGTTTGCTCCAATTATTGAGCACGTAGGTGATATGTATGCTATTGGTGGTGTTGCAAACAAGAAGTTTGTAAAAGATCCAGGTTTACACCGTACACTTCTTGGTGATGGTGTTGCAACTGCTTTTGCAGGATTTTTCGGTGGACCACCAAATACCACTTATTCAGAGGTAACTGGTGCAATTGCTTTAACAAAAGTAACAGATCCACGTGTTTTAAGAATAGCAGCGATTACAGCAGTTGTATTTTCTGTTATAGGAAAAGTAAGTGCTTTCCTTAAAACAATCCCTCAAGCTGTTTTAGGTGGAATCATGTTGTTGTTATTCGGTATGATTGCTGGTATTGGTATCAAAACTTTAATTGAAGCTAAAACAGACTTTACAAAGACAAGAAACCAAGTGATTATTTCAATTGTATTGACAGTTGGAATTGGTGGGGCTCAGGTTTCATATGGTAACTTCTCTTTAGCAGGTATTGGTCTTGCGTCTTTAGTTGGAGTTATTTTAAATTTGATTTTACCAGATTCTTCAAAACCGATTAAAGGAAGTAAAGAGAGCTAGATTTGTTTCTTTTATAGATATAAAAAAGGCCCCAATTTGGGGCCTTTTCTTGTCTAACTAATTACCATTATGCACTGAGATTTATTGGGCTATTTTTTTTGTCTAAATGTGTATTTTCCAAATTCGAATAGGTGTTTTTTATCCTCACGGATATAAGTTCCTTTATTATCACAAAGACCATCTCCGAAATTATAGATTACGGATTCATCTTCGATTGTAAATTCTGTTTCTCCAGCTAATATGAACTCGCAGGCTCTACTTATTAATAGCGGTGTTAATATCTCCGATTTGTACTCCCTATTTTCAGAATTAATTCCATGACTGTCACCAGAAATTAAGAATTGATCATCCCAAGGGTTTTCGGGTGTTTCAAATCCCTCTATCCATTCTTTGACTTTATTACCAGATATACTGTAGCTTAATCCACTGTTGCAGGTGAACACAAGACTATCGTATGAAATGTTGAAGTTGGGTTGGTCGTATTCATTGTAACCCATAGATTTAATAGTGACAGAGCCATCAACTTTCATTTTATTGATATAGAAGTTGTTGAATTTGATTTTTTGCTCCGATTGATTTTGGCTAAAACGTCCTTTTATTTGGGTAATAATTTCTCCACGTTTTAATCTTCCTAAATGATCCGTTTGGTCTGTGTTTCCATAATCTATACTAAGCGTGGTGAAGTTATAATCAGATTCATCTTGTTGTATTTTTACAAGAGGAATAGAATCATTTTTGGTATTATCTTTTATGTTGGTCCCGTAATCGGTTTGAATTACATTTTTTTCGATTTCACAAAGTAGATCTTCCAAAATGCAGTTGACCATGGCATTTTCTTCAACATTAACGGGGTTGGTAATTTGAATCTCCATGTCTATTTCATCTTCTTGTGTAGAACATGCAATACTTATCAGTAAAAATATCCAAATAATTAATCTTGTCGTCCTCATATCGCTCTCCTTATCTGTCTAACTACAAGTTCTTAAACGTAGGTAAAAGAATAAAGTTTAGATGAGACGATTAAAATTAATGATTAGTGATGAGAATTGCATGATTAATGCGATAGGGCTAATTTTGATAGAAGTATGTTAAGACTATTTTTATTGTGGCTTATATCAATAAAAAAAAAGTCCTTTTCGCTATTGCGAAAAGGACTTTTAAATATGAGAAACTGCGAGATTACTCGCCGATATTATAAACGTATTTCAACACGAATAGAATTGCAATAATAAGCATTGCAATATTAACTTCTTTATATCTTCCTGTTAATACTTTCAATACAACATATGAAAGCATACCAAATGCGATACCTTCAGCAATGCTGTAAGTAAGTGGCATCATGATCATAGTCAAGAAGGCAGGAATAAATTCTGTGTAATCTTCAAAATCAATCTTAGTGATTGGGCTCATCATGAAAATACCAATAATTACCAATACTGAAGAACTAGCTGCAGCAGGAATCATCGTAAATAATGGCGTGAAGAATAATGCTAAAAAGAACATTACTGCAACAGTTAAAGAAGTCATACCTGTTTTACCACCTTCGGCAACACCAGCAGCACTTTCAACATAAGTTGTAACAGTTGAAGTTCCTAATATTGCACCTGCAGTTGTACCAACAGCATCAGCTAAAAGAGCTTGCTTAGCACGAGGTACTTTTCCATCTTCAGTTAAGATATCAGCTTTAGAAGCTACGCCTACAAGAGTTCCAACAGTGTCAAACATGTCAACAAAAAGGAATACAAATAGAATTGTTACAAATTTCCAAGAAAGAATTTCGTCCCAACCTACAAACTTAAAGAAGATAGGCTCAAGAGAAGGAGGAAGACTCACTAATCCACCATCTTTTGGTAGGTTTGTGATGCCTAATCCTGGGATTAATCCAATAACAGTAACTGCTAATAATCCAATAAGAATAGCACCTTTAACCTTGCGCACCAAAAGTACACCAATAATGATGATACCAGCAAGACAAAGTAGTGCACCTGGAGCATGTAGATCACCCATGTGAACTGGAATACCATGTCCTTGTACAATAATTGCAACGTCTTGGTGAGCTAATCCGATAAAAGCAATAAAAAGACCAATACCTACAGAAATAGCATGTTTGATATTTTTAGGAATCGAGTTAATAATTGCTTCGCGAACATTAAAGAATGTCAATAATAAAAAGATGATACCTTCAGCAAGAACAGCTGTTAACGCTAATTGCCAGCTACATCCCATAACACCACAAACCGTGAATGCGAAAAAGGCATTAAGTCCCATTCCTGGAGCCAAAGCAAAAGGAAGTTTTGCAACTAAAGCCATAACTAAAGTTGCGATTACTGCAGATAGTGCAGTAGCAGTCATAACCGCACCATAGTCCATTCCTGCAACAGAAAGGAAATAAGGATTAACGGCTAAAATATATGCCATTGTAGCAAATGTTGTTAAACCAGCGACAATCTCTGTCTTCATGGTTGAACCTTGCCCAGTGATATTAAAAAACTTATCTAACATGATTGTTTGTTTTTAATTCGGTTTGGATTAGAAATTCCATTTTACAGCAAGAGTAGGACGAACTTCGAAATCGTCACCAGCAAAGTTGTTAGAGATTTCAAGCTCACCACCTAATGATAAGTTTTTAGTAGCATTGTACCATAACTGAGGCTCAGTTAATAAAACAGTGTTATCAGATAAACCATTTTCTGTCCAAAGATCAGCAAAACCAGAGAATGTCATTTTTCCTTCGAAAAAGTTAACATACCAAGTACCTGTAATCTGGAAGTTTGCATCATCAGCGTCTTTAATTGCTTTGTAGCCAGCATAAGTTGAGAAACCAGATTTAGCTCCACCTTTAGCATAGTTCAAACCGAAAATCCAAGCATCGTTAATTGTGTAACCAAAATCGCCAACTGGAGTTTCTGCGTTTCCAACACCTCCATTGTACTCAATGTGAAGACCAATAGGCATTTTTTCTGTTTTCAATACACGAGCAATCTCGAAATATCCTTGGTTGATTCCATTTTTAGAATCGTAATCGAAATCGATAAAAGTAAATGTGTTACCCCATTTGTCCATTTTAAACATTTCGAAAGTACTTGTGAAGTGTCCTCTATCGAAATCACGGTGCAATTGGAAGTTTTGTGCACTAGCAGCGAATGAAACAAGAACAGCGAAAATTACAATTAGTTTTTTCATCTTTAAAAGATTGTTTTAGTAAATAAAATAGGTTGTTTAAAAATAAAATGGTTGTTAATTCTTTATAATATCGTTTAGATGATTGACCACATTAGGGCAACCTGTCTGTTTTAATTTTTCTATAGATTGATGTCCTGCTGCAATTAAAATGCATTGGCAACCCAATTCCTGCGAAACTTCATAATCATGAACTGTATCTCCTAAAAGACAAACTTCTTTCGGTGCTAGTTGATGTTTATGAATCATTTTTTTTCCATTCTCAATTTTCGAACTGGCATAGATGTTATCTATTCCAGATACTTCGGAAAAAAAAGTGCCAATATTTTCAGTTTTAACCGAGTCGTTTAGCATGCTTTGCTCCATTGCCGAAAGGATAAATTGTTTTTTACCCAAGGTTTTAAATTGGGAAAGAAGTTGAATTGCTTCAGGAAATATATTTGAGTCAGGTAAAAGGGAAGTGTACAATGCAATAAATTCTTTTGCCGTGACATCCCAATCTTCTTTATTGAAGTTGAACCCAACAGTTTCGTAATATGTTTTAACAGGAAAAGTAAAAACGTCTCTATAGCTTTCTTCGCTCAATAGCGGTAGTTTTCTTTTTGAGAGCATTTGGTTAATACTTTGCACGCCAATTGAAAGATCATCCAAAAGAGTTCCGTTGTAATCCCAAATTATAGCTTTGCTGTCAATCATGCTAATTGAGATTTAGGAGTTGATATTGAACCAGTACTTGCATTAGTTACTTTTTGAATGTCTTGAGGAGTTACTTTTAGTTGTTTTCCTCTTAGCCCAGCGCTAATTAAAATATGATCCAGCTCAAATGCACTATCATCGATGAAAAGAGGAAAGTCTTTTTTCATGCCAAGTGGAGAACAGCCGCCACGAACGTAACCCGTTAGTTCCAGAATATCTTTCAAAGGAACCATGGCACATTTTTTATTACCACTAAGATTTGCAAATGCTTTAAGATCAAGTTCGGAAGCTCCAGGAATGCAAGCAAGAATTACACCTGTTTTATCACCGGAAAGGACAAGTGTTTTATAGACAAAACGAATATTTTGACCTGTTTTCTCAGCTACGCGGGCAGCACCCAATTCAATTGGATCTACATCGTAGTCGATAATCTCATATTCTATTTTTGCTCGATCTAGTATGCGAGCTGCATTTGTCTTCTTCATCCTTTTGTTTTTTGGCCAATTTAGATAACAACTGTAATCTTAATTGGAAACTACCAGTTTCCCAGATGATTCTTTTAATGAAGCCGCAAAAGTAGTAAATTTTTTATATTTCAAAAGTTTCTATAAAAATTGAAATTGTGTAAAATACTGATATTTGTCACATACAAAGGATTGCGTAAATGAAAAAACAGGTAGTTTTAATTTATTAAGAATTAAAATTAGGATGAGAATGGTTACAAAATCAGATAATTAAGAATTGTATTTTGAAAATATTATAAAAATTTTCAGAAAAGTGTAATTTTGTATGAAAGTTGAAGCTGATTTTGTTTTAGCTTTCAAATCAGTAAATCAAATAAAATAAGTGTGAGAGTACTTGAGTTTCATATTGTTCCAGCTGGTGTTGAAGGTATTCGTTTACAGGATTATGCACCGAAAATATTCAATTCTATTTCATCTTATCAAGGGATGAAAAAAGCCATAAAAAGGAAAAAAGTTTATGTTGATGGCGAACCTGCACCAACAGGTTTGTGGGTGAAAGAGGGACAGCGAATAGAGTTGTATGACTTGGAATTGTCACCAGCTAAAGTTTTTGAAATGGACTTAGAAGTTATTTATGAAGATGAGCATATAGCTGTTATAAATAAACCTTCGGGAGTTTCTGTTAGTGGAAATTTGTTTCGTACGATTCAAAATATGTTGCCTCATAATTTAAAAGATTCTTCTTATCAGGATGCTTTGCCTGTTTTTCGTCCAGTTCATCGACTTGATAATCCGACTAGTGGTTTGTTGTTGATTGCGAAAACCTCTCAAGCTATTGGAGCTTTAGGTGCACAATTCGAAAATAGAATCATAAAAAAACGATATGCTGCTGTAGTTATCGGAGATTTACCTGAAAAAGGCAGAATAGATAAGGAAGTAGATGGAAAGGAAGCAATAAGTACATATCAAGTGATAAAAAGAGTCCCTTCAATTAGAAATAAATATTTGTGTTTGGTTCATTTGTTCCCAGAAACAGGGCGAACTCATCAGTTAAGAATTCATATGGCAGAGTTAGGAACTCCTATTTTGGGAGATAAGCTTTACGGAACTGAGGGAGAAATATTACAAAAAAAGGGTTTGTTTTTATGTGCTGCGGGTCTTTATTTTGAACATCCATTCACAAATGAAAAGATGGATCTTTTTATTGATCCACCATATAAATTCGGCCGATTCATGGAAATGGAGGAAAAACGCTATATAAAATACGATCCAACTATCGAGAAGTAGGCTTTCTATTCAAAAAATGCTTCGATACCAGGATATCCAAATTTTTTCTTGGCCATTTCTGTAGGGAAAATCATGTACTGAACTTCCGCTTCGGAACAAACTTTACCATTGCTGTCAAGTATTTCTGCATGAATGTTTGCAAATTTCTTTTCCTGAGAAATCAAACGAGCTCTTACTGTTAGTAAGCCATTGTCGGTTAAGGCAGCTCCTCTAAATTTTGCATTTAAGGCTGTGGTTACCCCACTGGTTTGGCATTTTATAAATACTACCCAACATGCAACTTCGTCTAGAATTGTAGTTTGAATTCCACCATGCAATACATTTTTGAAACCGGCTAAATATTTTTTTGGATTCCAGTTTGACACAATGTAGCCTCCATCTTCGAAAAACTCCATCTGCAAACCTTGCTCGTTATGAGGAGAGCAACCAAAACAATTTCCATTTTCAGTATGGATATAAGGATTTAATATTTTTTTCATGATTTTCTAATTTTCGGATTCGAAAGTAAGAAAGGATTTTTGATTTAAGAAATTATGCGGGAATCTATAATCGTAATTTTAAGAGAAGTTTAATTTCTGATTTTTTATTTCCAGTGATTTCAGAATTTCCAGAGCCTATCTTTGTAAGGTTAGCGTATTTTGTCTGAGCGTATTTCAGATAAATTTTACAATTTCGATTGATCTTCCAGTTGAAGTTGAAATAGAGTCGACTACCTTGTAAATAGTAAGCAGGAACAGAGTAGGCATATAAGATGTCGTTTTCATAGGCATAAATTCTTGAATTAAAAGAATCGGTGTCGAATATGGCAAATCGAAGGTTCATTGCTACGGGTTTTTCAGAGAATTGATAGCGGATATCTTGATAGATTAAATATCCAGATTCCTTGACTCCATCCTTTTTGTATTGCGCAATTTCAATTCTATTTCTTATTTCCCAGTTATCATCTAGACGAGCAGATAAATGTAATCGGTATTGGTTTTTCTTTTGAATGGCTATGCCTTTAAGTATTTTAGAATTGTCGTTGACTGGTTTATTTTCTTGCTTGTACCTAAAATAAATGGAAGTTGAGCTGTTTGGGGTAAATTCTAATTGGGAAAAATATTCATGTCCATTACTAGGAGCATTTGCGGTGTATTTTAACCAAGGAAATTTAAATTGATCGTAATAAGCTTTTATTGTCCATTTGGAAATTGGATGGAACTCCGCTCCAAAATAAAATCCTTCTTCGTTTTGCGTTTGACTTTGTTCTGCAAATGAATTTGAGAAAAAGGCATGATAATCAGGATCATATTTTCTGTAAATAAGTTCAATATTCAATCTTGAATGTGCCTGTATGTTAGCTCCTTGCAGAATTGCTTTTCCGCCCGATTTACTTTGTGCTAGTTCTCCAAATAAATGAATCGTTCTAAATTGTGTTTGATAAGTAATGCTAATGTTTTGGTTTTTACGTCTATTAAATCGATAATGGTTAAAAGCTTTATTTTCTGGTTGTATTTGGAGCGAGTATCCCGATTGTAAAAAAGAGATTCCCAATTCTATTTTTTTGAGATTTAAGGAAAGATAAGATCCTAAAACAGTTTCTTCTAGTTTATGTTTTTTGTCAAATTCATTAATATTTCGATGAAATCCAGTATTTACTATCGATCTGACAGATGTTTGGATCGAATCGGAATTTAGGCTTGCATCTTTATTTAAATAGGATGCAAAAAAGGCAATTTCTGCATTTTTAATTGGATTGAGAAGAATTGAAGCTCCACGAAAAAATTGATTCTCATTTGTAGATTTATAACTCTTAATACCTTGTGATTTGTTCGCATTTTGCGTTGTCAAGGAAGATTTTCCTGTGGATAAACCTGACCAAAGATTCAAGCCTTGCCCAAATTTAACCTGATAATCGCCAATGTTGATTTGTTTAATAATTCCTTTAGCTTGGTATTGCAAAAACCCAGAATAATAATCAAAGCCAGCTGAGTTTTCTCCTTGAAAGAAAGGTTCTCCCTTGTCTTTTTCAGAGGTAAATCCAAATGTCAATTTCTTTTTAGGCGATAAGTATTGATATCGTGAATAGAGCTTCCAAGGACTACCAAGAAATTTTGATTGTGGATTATTACTTTTGTAAGCTTTTTCTTCTTCTAAACTTTTCTCCGTTTTTAAAAGGAGCTGATGTTGAGCTTTTGGATTATTGGCTAACTCATTGCCGGTGTCGTGATTTAGACTAACAAAAGGTTTTATCATTCGAATTATTTCTTCTGAAAATCCTGGAATTAGTTGTAGTTCATACAAACTGAAAATGGTTCCTGTGCTTTCTCTATATTTAATGAAATTAGTAACCTGATTTTGATTAAGTATAAATAATTGGGAGAGGTCATTACTGCTAGTCTTATTTAAATCAATAGGGTTTTGTATCAGTAAGTCCAATTCGTCTAATAAAGTTGAATAGTCAAGTTTCTCATCGCTTTGCTCAGCTATGTTTTCAATTATTTTTTCTATTAAATCGTTATTTGTGGTAGAGCTTTGACTGTGGGCAGAATAGCTGATAAGAAATAGGCCAATGCAAATACTCAGTTTTTTTAAATAGAACATAGTCAGAATCTAAAATGAAATATTTACATCAGCAGTTGGAGAATAACCCAATACAGGATGGCGAGAAAAAGTGATATTAGTTTGCAGTATTTTAAAAGAAAATCCCATTCCCAAACTTATTGCGTTAGGATGATTATTGATTCCGGCTCTGAATAATAAGCGTTCGGTTATTTTGTATTCCATGCCGATTTTTATTCGCATGTCCTTATCCAAATCTTTTTCAATTTCTGAACTAACTATTGTTTGCTCCGATAGTTTCCACGAAAATCCGAATCTTGCTATACAAGGAATTTTGTCCTTATAATCGAGCATAGTGAAATTCGTTTGGCTTGGGTTGAAAATGTGAAATCCAAGATGAAAATCTGTAAATATTTCAGCTAATAAACCAACTTCAAAAGTATACTGACTTTGAGAACCGTATTCCGAATTCAGCTCTTTTGTTAATTGATCGAATTGTAGACCTGCCCAAAAATGCTTTCCCAAAGCTCGCGAATAGGCAATGCCAATTTTAGATTCTTTATATAGATTGAAACCAAATTGAGAATAAGATACAGCGAAAGTTCCAAGTTTGGTAGGGTAGTTAAAGTGAAATGCTTTTGTGCTTAGCTCTTTTGTTGCAAAACGATTTTCGTAATAGGCTCCGAAAGATGGCTTATTGAGTTTCGCAAGTGCGGCCTGATTGTGGTAAGTTCCCCAAATATCAACCAGAGCGACCGATGAATTACCCATTGATTTTGATCGCGCACCTGCGATGTGATTTTGAGTAGATGCTTTTACGCTAGTCCAGCATAAAAAGAGGAGTACTAAATAAAATTGTCTCATTCTATAATATTTATT
>JADGFH010000150.1 GCA_016743925.1 Labilibaculum sp. | reverse complement strand
CTTATCATTGATGAGCTAGAAGCAATCCGCATGAAAAAAGGGACTGTCTTAATACATGATCATAGTCCGTCGGCCTATTTGTATTTTATTGAAGAGGGGGCTGTCAAGAATTATTATATCGACGAAAAAGGAAACAAGCAGGTGGTTTGGTTCGGTTTCGAAGGCGACATCAGTTTTTCCTTAAATGCCTATATCAACATGCCGTATATTCACGAAACAACCGAATTGATTGAGGAAAGTCTGTTTTACAGAGTGAAAATTAGCCATGTAAAAACCTTATATAAAGATTACTGCGATTGGGCCAATTGGGGACGTTGTTTTGTAGAGTATATATTTATACAAACTGTAAGGGAACTGGACGAAAATAAGGCACTAAGTGCTAAGGCAAGATACCTTAAGCTAATCGGACACAATCAGAATGTAAAAGAAAGAGTTCCCTTAAAAGATATCGCCTCCTACTTGGGCGTATCACCGGTAACCATCAGTCGACTAAGAAAAGAATTGGATGATTCTAGTTCATAAGAGGCTAGTAAAAAAAATGTTTAGTTTAAACTTCGAAAAGGAAAGAGTGATATGATATATTTTGAAGAATTGAAAAAGAAGGCTGAGAATATAGCAAGCCCACTACCAAAAGTATTAGCAATTGGCGGAAGTCCAAGAAAAGGAGGCAATACCGATAACCTCATCAAACAAATCGTAGCTGGTCTTACTGCCGAACAAATAGATAGTGAGAATATTAATTTGGGCACCATCGATTTTAAAGGTTGTATTGGCTGCGAAAAGTGCCGAAAAGATAAAGTTTGCACCATGATAAATGATGGAATGTCCTTATTGTATCCTAGCATTATCGATTCACAAGGATTGATTTTAGCATCTCCAGTTCACAATTACAACGTCACCTCGTGGATGAAAGCTTTTATAGATAGATTATACTGCTTTTACGAATTTGACAACAACACACGGCCGCGCAATTGGAGCTCCCGACTAGCAAATCAAAAAAGGAAAGTCGTAATTGCTGCTATTTGCGAACAAAAGGATTTGGCAGACATGGGATTCGCGATGGAAGCGATGAGCAGACCTATGGAAGCTTTGGGTTTCGAAATTGTAGGCGTGTTACCGGTGTTTCGAGCCTTCGAAAAAGGAGCTGTAAAAAAACAAGAAGAGATCATGGGCAAAGCATTCGAGCTTGGTACTAAACTAGCACAAAGCTTAAAAGAATAAGCACAACACGCTACACAAGCAATCGCTTCATACTACCATACAATCCACTTAAGTACTCACTTTCGTGGATTTTTTTTCTCAGACTTTTACGAATGATTAAAAATTACGTGTTTTCTAATCATGTGTAATGGAATGTGTAAAGAAAATCAATTTTTATTATCATGAGAATGGTGACGTGTAAAGAAAAATGAAATATCTTTACATGAGAAAGATGATGTGTAAAGGAAATAACATTTTCTTATCGAATAATTACCAAATTTTAATTCTATTATGACTGATTTTAAGATTAAAAAATTGCCTCTTGGTAAGGATGTTGAAACAAAGAAAGTTTTGAAAGCTCTTGTAAAAGCACATCAAACTTTAGCGGAATTAAAAGGTGTTGTTTCTAGTATACCAAATCAAAGTATACTTTTAAATACGCTTGGATTACAAGAGGCAAAGGATAGCTCTGCTATTGAAAATATCATAACAACGCATGATGATTTATATAAATCGGAATTGAATTTAGAGGGACTTAAATCACTTGAGGCAAAAGAGGTACAGAATTACATATCAGCTTTGAAACATGGTTTTAGTCTGATGGACAAGCACAAAATATTATCATCTAATCACATAATAGAAATACAGGGTGAATTAGAAAAAAACAATGGTGGTTTTAGAAAGGTTTCAGGAACATCATTGAAAAATGGTTTAACTGGAGAAGTGGTATATACACCACCTCAAGATTATGATGCAATAGTTCGATTAATGAGCAATCTTGAGGTGTTCATTAATAATGATGAATTGGCAGATCTTGATCCGCTGGTGAAAATGGCTATTATTCATTTTCAATTTGAAAGTATTCATCCATTCTATGATGGAAATGGAAGAACAGGACGAATTATTAATGTGTTGTATTTGGTGATGAGAGGTTTGTTAAATATTCCTGTTCTATATTTGAGTAGCTACATTATTGCAAACAAAGGTGAATATTACCGACTTTTACAATCGGTTAGAGATACTGACAATTGGGAAGAATGGTTATTGTATATGATTAATGGAGTTGAACAAACAGCAAAACAAACAATAGGACTAATTATAGATATAAAAGGTTTAATGCTGGAATATAAGCATGAAATAAGACATAGATACAAGTTTTACAGCCAAGATTTATTAAATAACTTATTCAAACACCCTTACACAAAAATAGAGTTATTGGAAAATGATTTATCTGTGTCGAGGATAACGGCAGCGAGTTACTTAAATTCGCTTGCAAAAGATGGTTTTCTTATAAAAAAGAAATTAGGAAAAAGCAATTACTATATCAATGGTAAGCTATTTGATCTTCTAACAAAAAGCCGCTAGTCCAGATGAATTGATGAGAGGGGAAAATAAAGCTTTGTTATCCAAATGCGATAGCAGTGTATTGTGTTGTTAGTACTCCATTAAAAAACCACTTAAGTACTCACTTTCGTGGTTTTTTTTATTTACATCCGCTGCTGCGCGATTGCATCATCTTCCTTTTTTAAGCCCCTTTAGGGGTTTGGGGGTTTTCAAGTCCCCCTTTCAAGGGGGATACAGGGGGATGTTAAGCAAACTGTAAATGTCAGCTTATGACTACTTCTTAGCAGATCTCCGCTGGTGCGCGATTAGCTTCGCTGATCTCCACTTTGTTTCGGTAGTATCGCGTTCCATTGTTTAGAATAAAAATAAAATCTTCAAGCAAAGAAAACCCTCCCAAACCACAGTTTGGAAGGGTTTATTAGTTGATATCTAAGCAAATAAATTACATGTGCTTTTAAGAGCTTGCCTCATTTGATTTATCAGAAGCTTTGTCTTCCGTCACTTCTTCAATTTTAATATCGCAACAGCTTGATGCAGCTGGCTTTTTCTTTTCATCTTCTTTTACTTCTTCAATTTGTATAGAACAACAACTTGTGCTCTTCTTCGATTTTCCAAATAATCCCATAATCTTAAATTTTAAAATGTTATTTCAGCGATCAGCTTTCTGCAAATCGCTATTCTATTTACATGATAATGTTGAATGCATATCCTGTGATCACAGCCACCAAGAAGATTACTCCGATAAATGAAATCAGTAATTTTCTTTTGAATATTTTGGCTAGCATCGTCATTTCAGGAATTGCCATTCCGGCACCACCAATAATCAAAGCAATAGCTGTACCCATACCAACACCTTTCGATATAAGCGACATGGCAATTGGAATAGCAGTTTCTGCACGTATGTACAATGGAATACCAACTACAGATGCAATAGGCACTGCAAAAATGTTTCCATTACCAGCATATTTAGCAATAGTTTCGCCTTTAGGTAGGTAACCATAAATGGCTGCACCAACTGCGACCCCAGCAAATAAATAGGGAAGAATTGGAACCAAAGAATCCCAACCAGCCTTAAGAGATAATCTCGTTTTTTCACCAACAGATAGAGCTCTTCGGGTATCGATGCCATTATTAACAGAATGTGCACCACCCGATACTTTTACTGATTTAACTTGCTTTGCAAAGCCAAACTTATTTAGCAAATAGCCGAATAATACCGATAAGGTAAAGGCGAAAGCAAAGTAGATGGCAGCATTTGTTATCCCAACCGTTGCAGCAAGCATGGCCACAATAATTGGGTTTAATAGGGGTGATGAAATTAAAAATGACATTACCGATCCAAAGGGAACTTTAGCATTTAGGAAACCAACCGTCATGGGGATAGTAGAACAAGCACAAAATGGTGTTACAGAGCCAAAAATGGCTGCGGCAATGTTTCCTAAGATCCCTTTCCCTGCGAATAATTTCTGAAGCTTGTTTTGATTCACATGCATCATGATATATTCGATGATTGCAGTAATGGCAATAAATAAAAGGAATAACTCGAGTGTAATAAATATAAAATTGCCCAAGGTCTTGGTTAAGCCGTCGTAAAATGGACTTTGCATAAGTCCCAATACATTATAAAATAAGCTTCGAAAAGCTGATATGATACTTTCTTGCATGATTTCTTTTGTTTAATTCGTAATAAAATAATTGTCAATTTAAATTCGACAATTATTAACCCGGACAACAAAAGGATTTTCCGCTATTACCATAAATTGGTTTAAAACAGAATATTGATTCTTTTTGAAGCATTTTACTAATTCTTTAAATTCTTAATACAGACTAAAGGCGTAGAGCAGATGCAAAAGATGCAAGAAGGGGTGATTTTTTTTCAAAAACCACCCCTTCTTCTGTATAATATCACTGTATTCTAGTCTTTTTTATTAATCTTTTTTTCGAGTAAAGGCGTACAATGACTCTTTATTTCACACGAAACGATATTACCCTGAGTATCGAATTCCATATCGCAACATTCATAAAACAAATCGCGAAGTTTTCTACGTGCGCGTTGCACTCTCGATTTTGCTCCTGGTAAACTGATCTCTAATTTTTTGGCAATTTCTTTTTGCGGTATCCCGTCTATATCACTCAATTTTAACGGAGTGGCATACGCTTCAGGCAAAAGGTCAATCATATCAGCAATATCTTCCGAAAGAATCTGTTGAAAATCTATAGAATTAAAATGATTCAAATGGTTATAATCATCCTCTTGTATGGATTTGTTTTGGACTCGGAAGTAATCAACAATTGTATTTCTAGCGACAAAGAACAACCAGCTCTTCAGATTCCTGATTTCCTTATCACGCAGACAAGATTCCATAGCCTTAAGAAAAACCTCTTGCAATACATCTTCGGCCGTTGATTCATCTTTTATTTGTTGACGAATAAAGGCCAATAAATGCGTACTGTATTGTTGATAAATGTGGTGAATGTCGCAATTCATGATTTTTGTTTTAAACAATGATAAAATACGCAAAAAGACTGGCAAATTCAAGCCATGCCTATTGTAAGCAAGCCTCCAATCTTTGTGGGAAGAGATGGAAGGTGATTATCTTTTATTATAGATTAGGATGTTAGGAACACGTACAATCTGTTTGCTCAACTTCAATTGGAGCTGGACAACAACTTTCAGGAGCCGTTGAATTAATGGTGTAAATCAACATACCAAGCGTAAAAGCAGTTACAATCCAAAGAAAAATTTTAGATTTTTTGTTGCTTGGAGGTGTAGCTGATTTTTCATCTATACCACAACAGCTATTATTTTTCTTAAAATAGAGGCGGTAAAAGCCAATGACCAAAGAAATTAATGCAATGGCGATAAGATAAGGCTGTATGGCGTTTAGAAATGTTAATTGACTTGCTCCAATGCCCACCGAAGCCAATATGCCCGCAACTATTGGCGCTCCGCAACAAGTAATACTACCCAGTATGGCTAAAATTGCTGCTCCTAAGCCAGTAATTGTTGTTTTTCTTTTTTTCATTTGTATCTATTTAAAATGTAATTCATACAAATAGGTCGAAATCGATAGGCAAAAGATGCAGGAAAAGGATAGAAAATTTTAAAAATAGACAGGGATTGATAAGTTTTTGGAATACAATAAAACCTTCCCAACTTCTGTTTGAGAGGTTTAATTTTTAGGTAATAAGCGTGCCTCTATACTTTTTTATGATTTGTGAATAATATATGCTTTAATTACCATGTTTTGGCAATGTTTCTATTATCAATACGGGAAAGTATTAAGCCTGCTTAAATAGTTTTTTGTATATGCAATTATCCACTGAATTTTCTTATTTATAAGGTCATAAATGAAGTCCTTACCTCATGGATACTCCAACATAAAAAGATGGTATTTGAACTAATTATTAGTACTTAAATTTGTTTTTTCTTATGTTTGAGTTTTATTATTTCTTTGCAAGAAGTTATGTTAGAATCATATTAGTGTGCTTTTAGATTTTAAAAAGCAATCAACTTTTTAAAAGAAAAATTAATCCGATGAATTATATTATGAGATTTAGATTTTACTTATTGATTTTGGGTCTACTAGGGAGTATTGCAAGTAGAAATTGTATGGCGCAGGCAAGTTATGATGTGCAACATTTTGGTTCCACTAATTTTGTGAATGATTTTATTGCTACGGAGGACTTAATATACATTGCCACTGATTATGGATTAGATGTCCGCTCATGGGACTATACCTTGGTGAAGCATTATGATGTAAGCAATGGCTTAATGGGAAACACCGTAAAAAAGCTACAATTAGTAGATGGTAAGCTGTATTGCGGGCAATGGGGTAAAGGCGTAAGTATTATTGAAAATGGAAACATAAGCAATATTGAAAGATCTACCGTATCACACTATTTTTTCGTAGACTCTCAGGATCGTATCTGGTCGAGCAGTTGGGCTCTTGAAGTCTTAGATAATGGCACTTGGACAGAATATGTTGATAAGCCTATTGATCAGGGGGTTGATTTTTTCTTTGAAGACACTCAAAAGAATATTTGGATTGCATCTGATCATGGTGTTACGAAATATAAGGATGGCAATTGGGAACGTTTCGATTTTAGAGAAATGGAATTAGATGTGCTTTTAACATCAGATATGCTTGAGGATACTGAGGGGAATATCTATTTGTCAAGTTGGAGAGGCATTGTTAAATATGATGGTAATAATTGGACTTCCATTTACAAAGGGAACGTACTTGAAATGACTTTTGATGCAGATGGCAAGATCTGGGGAGCATGTTATGGAGATGGCGCAATTTGTATTTCCCAAGGGGAAGTCGTAAAATATAATAATGGAAATGGTTTAAATGTAAGCCCGGTATTAAATGTACAAAAGGATCGATCAGATAATATATGGTTTTCAGGCCGAGAAAAGGCGGCCAAATATAATGGAGGAAACTTTGTTGATTTTAAACCATTTGGTATGCTCGCTGATGTCGATTTGAGATCATTTATAATGGTGGGAGATTCTATTTGTGCAAGAACTGCTGGTTTTGGAGCTGGAATTTCCGTGTTCGATGGAATAAATTGGACTGAATATAAAAATGAGAATACGCTTCCAGGGAAGAGTACTCATAATGTTATAGGGGATCATGAAGGAAATATTTGGTTGACTTGTCTAGGAGGCTTAAGCAAATATAATGGAACTATTTTTCAGAATTTTAATAATGTCAATTCCGATTTTAATTCAACTTTTGCAAAAGGTCTTTGCGTCGAGAAGAATGGTGCACTTTTGATTGGTTCCTTTAAAAATGGCATTTTTCGTTATAAAGATGGGGTGTTTACCTCCCTAAAGGGACCTATGGGAAATACTTCAGCTATACATCAGCAAGCTTCGGGAAAGGTTTTTGTAGCTTCCGATTTTCAAGGTGTATCAAGTTACAGCGAGGGAGAATGGAAGAAATATGAGAATCTGGGGAATTATTGCATTCCTGCATTTATTGACAAAGGCGAGAACGATCTTTGGATAAATTGTGAACCCAAAAAATGGGCTCGTTACGATTCGTCGCTTGATGAATGGGTATTAAAAGATACGATTATTGATATTTGCACTGACCAGAAAGGAACAAAATGGACTTATGATGCTGGACTTTTGGCTTATAAACGCGAGAATGAAGATTGGACTTTTGTTAATCAATCTGACAATGTAAGAAATATGTTCAAAGCTAGAAATGGAGTGGTATATGCAGTAGGGGCTGCACATCCATTTGGACTGGTCACTTGTTTAGATGGGGAATTTCATACGGATATGATCTCTGAATGTATCTATTCTGCATTTGAAATGCCAAATGGGGATATTTGGGCAGGAGGACAGGAAGGTGCTTATAAAGCTACACGCCAAAATCAAAAACCAGTTTTTACGAACGATCCAATACGAGAAATAACGGTAAATACAGCATATGAATATACCGTAGGAATTAGCGATGCAGATAATGATATATTATCTACAATGGTGAATGAAATACCAGAATGGCTTGAGTGTAAGACTTTAGAAAATGGAGCTTTAAAGTTTTCTGGAACCCCTTCAGAGCTTGGAGTATACGAAGTGAAAATAAGTCTTAGCGATGGGTATGAGACTGTAATCCAAGAATTTGAGATTAAGGTTGGTGTCTATACAGGAATAGAGGAACTGGAGACAAAGAGTGAATTAATTGTTTATCCTGTACCCGCAACCGATCGAATTTCGGTGGAGCTAACCGATTTTGACAGTAATTCAGTTTTAGTGCAGTTAATTTCTTTAGATGGCAAAATTGTTTTCTATAAGAATGTGACGAACACACTGAGGAATTTCAAATATTTAATGAATGTCTCAAATTTCGATCGTGGAGTATATATTATTGCCATACAAAATGGAAAAGGTGAAAGAATAACGAAACGAATAGTATTACAATAAGAATTTTTAATTCGATTCTGTTCGTACCAAATATAAAACCCTCCCAAACCATAGTTTAGGAGGGTTTTATGTAGAGGTTCGAGCATAAAACCCTCTCAAACCTGCACCGTCATACTCTAACTATACACAAGCTGTAAATGTCAGGTTGTGTATAGATTCTTGGCAATTCTTTTAAAGCCCCTTTAGAGGTTTGGGGTTTTTAAAGTCCCTCTTTCAAGAGGGATGTTTATTGAGGACTTGTTCATGCTCTGTTTTTCCTCCCTAAAACACCAATCTCCTTTAAATATATTTTATGTGTATTAAAAAACTTAACAGGTTTACAGTTGAGTATCAAATTATATTTAATACTTTCGTAAGAATTTTAATATGTATTCACAAATTATATTGATAATAGGAGCCATTCTTGGTATTACTTTTTCGATGATGACTTAGCTGTAATCTCTCATATGATTGGTATTTAAAAATTATTAAATATGAAAAAAGAATTTTATCTAATTGCTTGTGCCATTTTGTTTATTGCCTGCGATAAAACGGATGAAGAAGGGAGTAACAGACCACTCTTAAAAGAAAAGTTTAACGGCAAATATGAATTGATCTCTTCTGTTTCAGATAAAGCAGTCGATTTAAATAACGATGGTATTGCTTCAAAAAATCTTTTCGCAGAAAATTCTACCATGTTTTTTTCAGAAATAGTAATTCAAATACCCCATGAAGAGGACCTCTTTTTGAAAGAAAATGAGTTTTGTTTCACTGAACTTTGGCCTACCGGGAACGATCTGAGACAAAAATATAAGGAGGTGATCACAACCTATAAAACGCCGGTTAATAATCCATTTTATGATTTAAAATGCAACATAAGAATTGGTCATTTTCAAGACGATTTAAAATCTGGCACACTAAATAAAGACGTTGATGAATATTGGGAGAAGATGCCAGCAAACTACAAGTCAGTTGAATTTGGTGAGGATGAAACCATCAAAATAACAGCAGTTAGAAAGTTATATACCAAGAAAGGTTGGATAACAACAGAAATCAAATCCTTATATAAAAGGTACACCATTATTTCCTGAGATAAACAGTCCCAACACTATAAATCTTAGTTTAGGTATACTTCGTTTAGCAAGAACACTGATGTCATTTAAATTCGTAAACCATGTGGATCATTCCAATAACATATAAACTCAAATATGACATTGAAAAATTCAATCAAAATGAAATAATGGATTTGATTGAATCCTATTTGTACGAACTTGACTTTAATTATATAAATAGAAACGATAAGCACATTAGTTATCACAAAGGTTTCTCGACTAGCTCTTGGAATTTTAAAAATATGTTGGGAAGTGGCTCAATAAGAATGGATACGAAAAATAAGCAAACGATTATCACGCTTAAACATAGTTTTGTGTTCCTTATTCTCTTCTTTTTTACAGCTATTTATCTATTAATGACTTCTCGATTTAGCACATTCGACGATTTTGACAAACAATTGTGCACAATTGCATTTGTATGGCTTTTTGGAATGAATTTTTTGTTAAAACTCAACGCTCATTATAAGCTAAAAAGAAAATTAAATGAACTAATTACTAAAAATAGTAAGGCACAAGCCGATCACACAACAAAATTGTAAATTCTGTGAACGCAGACAGGCCAATAGCAGATCAGGAGATAATTTTGGGTCTTGTTAAAATCAGGCATAAATATTCGTCAAGCCAAAATGGAAGTATTTTTACAGTTGTCTCTTTGTTATCACTTATATCTCGAGCCTGAAGGGCTTAAATGTCAATAACCCAGGGTAAATGAGCACAGCGAATGCCACTCTGGGTTAATAATGTGGCAGTAAGTACCGGCGCAAGTAGAAAAATCAATTGGAAAGCAATTCTCGTTTGCGTCGGAATAGCATAAGGTAGATCGTCAAA
>JADGFH010000924.1 GCA_016743925.1 Labilibaculum sp. | reverse complement strand
TTCAGGTTAATCATTCCTTTTTTAGTATTGCAAAACACGGTAATGGTTTTTAAAAAGCGCCCAGGGTATTTTGCATCGTAGATAACTTCTATTTCTGCATTATTGCCTGGCTTAATAGGATGTTTGGGCCATTGGGGTTGAGTACAGCCACAAGAAGTTTCAATATGTTTTATTAATAGTGGGTGCTCTCCAACATTCTTACAATGGAAACTAACTGTTTTAGGCTTTTCCTGTTTCAGTTTGCCCATATCTATTTCTATTTTGTCAAACTGTATTTGGGTGGGTGTGGTGTTAATCGCAACAAAAGAATAATCTCCAGCATAAGCCCATATAACTATCGAAAGCCCGATCCCAACCAATAATCCTAAATAAATCTTTTTCATTTTTTACTTATTTGTTTTAATACCACTTTTGCTCACCTTGCTTGTAAAGAAAAATTCGTTCGCAACTTGAGCCAGACCAATTGATATTCTTCAACATCAACAATGCATTCTCAGGAACTTTTTTGAATTTTATTTCTTTATCACTTCCTTTCATTTTAGCTACAGATCTCCATCCGTCCTTCCAATAAAACAAGTCAAATTCATCGATCTTCGAAAGATTACAATTTATACCTGGGCAATACCCAATAGCATCAATTCTGGTTTCTTCACCAAAATCTAATCCAATCCAATTTACTCCGTTCTCAACAGATTTTGTAAATTTTGATGATTCAAAATCAGTAGCTATCAAACCATCAAATGCCCTATCAACACATTCTACACCAAGCCCCTGATCAGAAGTGACGTTTCCTAGCAATTTATCCAATTTTCCATTTTTATTTCTTTGGTAAAAACACAATTCCGAAATCAGACATGTGTCTGTTGGAAAAACTAATCGTATGTATCTTTTATTCGCAGGTGATTTTAACTGATGTACATTTACAACATACCTCATTGTGTCCGGAATTTCATAAATAATATTCGTAGAAGAAAACAATGAATCATCCGACAATTCAAATCTACCACCTTGTAGTCTTTTAATGCCTTCTCCACTTTTTGGTTCCTGAATCATCAATCGATTAATTGTTATCGTCCTGTACATTTTATCATTTGGAGTTAATTTTTTTACAACTCCTGCTTTTGAAACTAAAATTGGATCAGTCGCATGAATTAATTCTCCCTCTTTATAAAAACAGGGTAAGTAAACAATATCTTTTCCCATTCCTTTAAACAGCACCCTATCTCCTTTTATTTCACCCCATTGTACTGGATGCCATTTTTGATTACCAAACACACACAAGTAACAATAAAAAATATCTTCAGGGATTTTTTTAGTTAATACTACTTCTACATCCTTTGTTTCGAAATATTCATCAGACACGTCCATTTTTTTTACATTTCGAAATAAACCTGGAATATCAATTGATTCCACTCTTGAATCTGAGATTGGACCCTCTATATGATTGGAATAAGTATTTCGATAGACTTTTGGCAATCGAAACTTGCCGTGCTGATCATCCCATGAAACATTATTATAAATTCGTTTGTATTTCCACCGTTCATTATCCCAAAAAGGTTCAAAGGCATATGAAACTCCATTATGTATGATTACATTCCAAGCATGCCCACCATTTCGATTGCCCCACTTAGGTACAAAATCTATAGCACAAGCTATTCCTAATGACGAAAACAGCATGGAGTTGTACCAACATTTATCTCCGCAAGTTCCTCTTTTTAATTGCTCAAAATCAATCAGCTTTAACAAAGGATAATCCTTTATAGAGGCATAATTGTGCTTTAATTCTCTGTAGTGATGCAAAAGCGAATCACAAACCTTAATCAAATCTATTGGATAATAATTTTCAAAATGTAATTTTTCTCGATTATAAAAATATTCACGCCAATTCTCTATCGACTTTCCATAACTTCTTCGATAGGGTAGAACATATTCGTAAAACTCATTGATATTAACTTGAGAGTTATATGGATTCTCTTTCCAAGCCTTAAAAGCTAACTCGACATTATTTATTAAAAAATCAGCTTTTATATTCTGATAATCATACCAATAATTGGATTTTACTGAACTCAGATTATTATTTTCCTTGAACTCTTTCCATGTGCTCAACATATTTTTATTCATCAAAGCCTGATCCCCCTTACAGCTTACAAACAAAGATCTAACTGTATCTAAATATGGTCTATATGAAGAAAGATGAGTGGTGTCAAAAGAAAAATGACCTCCTATATTTCGAATTAAAAATTTAGCTGCCTCATATTTTTCTTTACAAGTATCCGTTTTAAAATAATCCAATACCTTTTGCAATTCAACTCCATTCTCACCTGCCTGATTAATTACTCTTTCTTCAGGAGAAC
>JADGFH010000923.1 GCA_016743925.1 Labilibaculum sp. | reverse complement strand
TTAATAGAGAAGGTAAAAAAACAAAGGTGTACCCTAGCTACCGCTAGAATACACCTTTATATATTTTATTTTATTACAGAAATTATTCCGCAATCAATTCATCATAAAATTCTGAATAAGCACTCACGTATTCCTCTTTATTTTTATAATCAAGGAAAGGTTTACCAGAAGCAAGAGCATAAGCTTTAATTTCTTCGTTTATTTGAGGGCTACCCATTATCAATGCATCAGATTGATCAATTGCAAGTTTATGAAGTGCAACATAGTTTGCTTCTTCCAATATACTTACATCATCAGAACTAACTCCTTCGATAATTGACTTTTCTTTGAAACCTTTACTAAATTCCGTCGGAAATTCATCATCATACATTGAAAACACAACTTTAGTATCCGTAAACAATGGATCCTCGTTAAAAGATTTTTTCAAATACAATGGTACTAATCCAGTAAACCAACCTTGACAATGCACCACATCTGGAGCCCATCTTAGTTTTTTAACTGTTTCAAGTACACCTCGTGCAAAAAAGATTGCTCTTTCATCATTATCCTCGAATCCATTGCCTTCTTCATCAAGCAATATTTTCTTTCTATGAAAATAATCCTCATTATCAATAAAGTATACCTGCATACGAGCTGCTTGAATCGAAGCAACCTTGATAATTAAGGGATGATCTGTATCATCAATTATTAAATTCATTCCCGAAAGGCGGATAACCTCATGCAACTGATTTCTTCTCTCGTTGATGCATCCATATCTCGGCATGAAAGTTCTGATCTCTTTTCCTTTTTCTTGGATTCCCTGAGGTAAGTGTCTGCCAATTTCTGACATTTCGGATTCAGGAAGATAAGGGGTAATTTCTTGTGAAACAAACAATACTTTTGTCTTTTCCATATAAGTCTCTAATATTAATACAGATTATCTGCGCAAAATTAGTAAAAATATTTAACAAACTGGATCAAAACCAAGCCATAAAGCATCTATAACAGAATTAAATCATATTTATTTCTCTCGTATATATTTATTTATTTTATTTGCACTCTTAATTAAAAATCAAATTGATTTTTACAGAACACATTACTGGGATGGAAATAGTAAGACTTGTTGCTGAAACCAAAGCGAAAATCAGCAAGTTTAAAGCAGAAGGAAAAACAATCGGATTTGTACCAACAATGGGTGCACTTCATCAAGGGCACTTGTCCTTAACAGAGGCTTCTGTTAAAAATAATGATATTACTATCGTTAGTATTTTTGTGAATCCGACACAATTTAATAATCCTAATGATCTAACAAGTTATCCGAGAACTCTTGAAGACGATTTGGAAAAGCTTTCAATTTACAATCCGGATTTAATATTTATTCCTGAGGTAAACGAAATCTATCCGGAGCCAGATACAAGAATTTTTGATTTTGGCTTGCTCGATAGTGTGATGGAAGGTAAAAATCGACCTGGTCACTTTAATGGAGTTGCACAAGTTGTTAGTAGGCTTTTTGACATTGTAACACCCAATGATGCTTATTTTGGGCAAAAAGATTTCCAACAAGTAAGTGTTATTAAGCAGATGGTGAAAGACCTTAAGTTAAATGTAAACATCGTACCATGCCCCATTGTTAGGGAAAAGGACGGTTTAGCCATGAGTTCCAGGAATGTACTACTTTCAAAAGAGCAAAGAAAAAATGCTTCAAAAATTTCTGAAACTTTATTTAAAGCATGTAACTTAGCAGGCGAATTAAACGTTACTCAATTAAAGAATTGGGTTGTTGAAGAAATCAATAAAAACTCATATCTTTCGGTGGAATATTTTGAGATTGTTGATGATACAACTTTAGAACAAGTTAAAGACTGGAATGAGTCAAATAATAAGGTTGGATGCATCACTGTTCAAGTAGGAAAAGTCCGATTGATAGATAATGTTACTTTTTAATATTAGTTATAAACGATATGTACATTGAAGTTTGTAAATCGAAAATTCACAAAGCATCCGTAACCGGTGCTGATCTTCAGTATGTTGGAAGCGTTACCATTGATGAAGATTTAATGGATGCTGCCAATTTAATTGAAAATGAAAAAGTTCAGATTGTTAATGTAAACAATGGTGAACGATTAGAGACCTATGTTATTCGTGGGGAGAGAGGCTCTGGAACAATCTGTTTAAATGGTCCTGCAGCTAGAAAATGCGCCGTAGGTGATGTTATTATTATCATCTCTTATGCATCGATGGAGTTTGAAGAAGCAAAATCTTGGGAACCAAGCTTGGTATTTCCAGACACTGCAACTAACAAATTGATCTAAACTAACTTATTTAATAAGCACAGGGCTGTTCTAACCGATCAGCCCTTTTTTTGTACTCTAAATTC
>JADGFH010000149.1 GCA_016743925.1 Labilibaculum sp. | reverse complement strand
CAGGGATAGAAATTGGATGCTATTAATACAATCTTTGCACAATGATTTTAATTAAAAAATCGAATAAGAAACTAGAATATAACAATTATCTTCTTTACCATAAATCTTAAAAAAACAGTAATTTGGATATTAATCTCTAAAATTAGAAATCTCTTGGAAAATAATAGAAAATATTCATTTGAGGAAAAAAAACTAATTCTTGTGGCAATACTTATTGCCTTCGCCATTACACTTACAAGTACGATAGAATTAATGGGATTTATTCCTGTGGATTTGAATGCTAAATATCCAATTTCAATAAAAAACTGGATTTACAGCGTTTTTATTATCTCAGTATATTCATGGCTCATTCTCGATTTCAACCTTAGACGTAAATCAAAACTATTACCCAAAATATCAAAACTTGGATCTTTCATAGTTCTCTTGGTCGGTAACATGCTTATTTTCAGCACTACTCTAGCAACACAGCTTATTGGAGAAAGTCTAATCAATGCTGTTTTCATTTCTGATGACGAACTTTATATGACAACATTTGGCTGGTTCATTGTTTTTGTCGCTTCGTTGCTAATTGTTGAAATTTTTAAACTTAGACAAAAAACCAAGCACGATGCAATCGATAAAGAAATTCTGAAAAGAGAGAAAATACAGAGTGAGCTGAACGAAATTAAAAACCAAATGAATCCTCATTTCCTTTTCAACTCTTTAAATTCCCTTCATTCTCTTATTCGAACTAATCCTGAAAAGGCCACACTTTTTGTTACCAACTTATCAATGCTTTATCGATATGTATTACAGAGTAAAGAAAAAGATCTAGTAAGTATAGCTGAAGAATTGTCATTCTTAAAAAATTATACCGATTTGATTCAAATCCGATACAGGGATAAATTTCAAATTAAAATTGATATCGCTAGAAGTAATCTCCATCTTTCAGTTCCCGTATTGTCTATTCAGCTTTTGGTTGAAAATGCCATAAAGCACAACGAAATATCAGAAGAAAATCCATTAAAAGTATTCATAAATATCATCGATGAACATTTGGTGGTCACACATAAATTAAGACCCCGAAAAACAATTATTCAAAGCACTGGTAATGGTATTGTAAATCTTTCCAGAAGATGTCAGTATCTTATTGGAAAAGATATCGTGATACAAAAAGATGAAAATTTCACAGTAAGTATTCCAGTAAAAAACAATTAGATTATGCGCGTCGTTATTATAGAAGATGAATGGGAAGCTAGTGAACACTTATGCTCGCTATTGTCCGAAATTGATCCTACAATTGAGATTATTACAAAAATCGATACTGTCCATAAATCCATTGAATTCTTCAAGAAGCATCAGAATTTTGATCTCATTTTTATGGACATCCATTTAGCTGATGGAATATCTTTCGATATATTTAAGGATGTAGAACTTAAGAGTCCTGTCATTTTTACAACTGCTTATGACCAATATGCAATAAAAGCCTTTAAGGTAAATAGCATCGATTATATTCTTAAACCACTAATAAAAGATGAAATTAGGCAAGCTTTAAACAAATTCAAAAATCAAAAAGAAGAGGCTACAAATCAAGATTTATTTCATAATTTATATCAAGAGTTTACAAAAACTACTAAAACTTACAAAACAACTTTTCTAGTTCAATATAAAGATGCCCTATACCCTATTGCAACAACAGATCTGGCAGTTTTCTTTATTGATAATGGGATTGTAAAAGGAACCATATTTGAAGGTAAAACTTACATCATCACTCATAGAATGGAACAACTTGAAGATGATTTAAATCCTGCTGACTTTTATCGTATTAACCGTCAATTCATATTACAACGAAGTTCGATTAAAAAAATCGATTATTATTTTAACGGTAAACTGAAAATTAAAACAGAGCCTTCCTTCGATGGAGATTTAATTGTAAGTAAAGCTAAAGCTTCTGACTTTAAAAAATGGTTGAACCAATAAAATTCACACCTGAAAAAATACGTTTTACCGATAAATTAAGACACTTGAGTATCTTTTCAATTTTATGTATATTAGTTATCTTTAGTTTTGCACTGCAATTCTAAAATGACTATTTAAGAAAACAAATTTCACATTCTAAATGTATTTAAACATGAAGAACAACATCATCTTGCTTCTATTGATATTCTCCTCTTTTATAGGGCGAGCTCAACAACAAGAAGATTATACTGTCGCAATTCTAGGCGATAAACTTATTCCAGAAACCGACCAAATACTTGTTCAATTAAAAGACGAAATTAAATCAGTTGTTGGACAATCGGCGAATATCGTATTTAAGGATTCTTTCATTCTACTGAATGACTTGAACCTCGAAAAAGCAAAAAGTAATTATGAAAGCATGGTTCAATCCGAAGATGTTGACCTAATTCTTTCATTTGGATCAGTCAATAATTTTGTGATTGCTAAGAATAAAGTTTTTCTGAAGCCTACTATTCTCTTCGGTGTTATCAACGACGATTTTATCACTTTCCCAGAAGGACAAGTTAGTTCTAACATCACCAACTTGACTTATATTCTGACTCCTAAATCGTACAAAAGAGACCTTTTACAATTTAAGGAGATATTCCCTTTTAAGAAGATTGGAATTATAGTTGACGAATACTTAACTGAAATATATCCCGTTAAGAATACGCTTGATGAAATATTCAAAACAATAGAAGCTGAATACATTCTTATTCCTATCAATGAAGCCAATGATATTGACGGTAAACTAGAATATCTGGATGCTGTTTATCTGTCAGGCGGACTATTTTTCAATAAAGATGAACAAATCAGTTTGGTCAATAAGATTAACGTAAAAAAACTACCTAGCTTCACGTCAATCGATGAGCATCTTTCTGATTACGGCGTTTTATTAACCTCGCAACCAATCAATAATTTAGATCAATTTTTCAGACGAATTGCATTGAATATTGAATCAGCTGTGAATGGCGACGATTTAGCTCATCTCCCTATCTATATGGATCTGCAAGCTAAGCTTTCTCTAAACATACAAACCGCTTTTCAAATAAATTTTCCTCTTAAATACAGCTTTTTGCTTAGGACCAATATTGTAGGGAATGCAAACCAAATCTCGTTTCAAAAACAATATACGCTTCCTAAAGTTATGGAACAGGTCCTAAATAAGAACCTGAATCTAAAAGCAGAACAAAAGAATATAGACCTTGCAAGCCAAGAGGTTAAGCTATCGAAAAGTGAATACCTACCAGATTTATCAACATCACTAAGTGGAACACATTTAGATCCTGAACTTGCAAAAGTTTCCAATGGTTCTAATCCAGAATATAGTACATCGGGTAACATTACATTTGAACAACTTATATTTTCTGAACAGGCAAGTGCCAATATTAAAATCCAGAAAGAGTTAGAAAAGGCCACTGTAGAAACTTATAATTCGAAAGAAAAAGATGCTATTTTAAATGCCGGGACTGCCTATTACAGTGCACTAATTGCTAAAGCCAATTTCTTAATTAACGATGAGAACCTAAGAGTTACACGTCAGAATTATGAAATTGCTCAACAAAAATATGATGCTGGAGAAACAGGGAAGTCTGATGTTTTGAGATGGAAAAGTGAACTGGCTATGGCAACTCAAAATATTGTTAATAGCTATACTCAACTCAATCAATCCTTCAATGAATTAAATCAAATTCTTAATAATCCAATTGGCTTAAAAATTGATGTACTTAATGAAGACATTAAAAACCCTGATGAGAAAGATGATTACAAGTTTTTCAATATGCTTGATGATCCATTCCTTAGAGAAAAGTTTACTCGTTTGGTTGAAGAAAGAGCGATTGAAAATGCGCATGAATTAAAATCCTTACAACACAACATCAGTGCAAGCAAACGATCTGCCATGCTTTATCAACGAAGCAAGTTTCTTCCAACTGTAGGTTTGCAAGGCCAATACAATCATACTTTTACTAGAGGTGGCGAGGGGACAAAATACCCAACTGGTTTTACAGGATCTCCTGATGGCTATTACAATATTGGCGTACAGATTAGCCTTCCAATTTTCCAGAAAAATCAAAGAAATACGAACCGACAAAAATCATATATACAACTTGATCAATTGAATATTCAGAGAGATGATGTTATTGTATCAATCAAAAAAAATGTCAATGATATTATTCTATCTATCGTCAGTCAGTTTTCAAATATAGAGCTTTCAAAGGTTTCAACCGAGGCTGCTAAAGAGAGTTTGGAATTAATGCAAATTTCCTATTCCAATGGAGCAATTGGCATCACATCCCTTATCGATTCTCAGCAAGCTTATTTTCAGGCTCAACAACAACAAGCTAATGCGGATTATAATTTCCAATTAAGCATTTTACAACTCGAACGAATCATGTCTTATTTCTTCACTCTACATTCCGAAGAAGAAAATCAGGTTTTTATCAATCAGGTTAAAGAACGAATTGTTCAAAACTAAAAGCACTTTTCCATCTGTAAAAACATAAAATAATAATCTTATGAAATCTATATATTATACATTAATCTTGTCATTAGTCATATTTAGCTCGGCTTGTTCTGATAAGAAAAAAACTGTACAAAAAGAAAAGTTACGTCCGGTAAAATATGCTGAAATCAGCTATTCGGGTATTGGACAAGTTCGTTCATTCAATGGAACTGCACGATCTGATAAAGAAATTAATTTAAGCTTTAGAACCAGTGGTATTCTAACAACTTTAAATATCTCAGCTGGTCAAAAAGTTACAAAAGGTGAGTTATTAGCACAAATCGATAACTCTGAAGCACGTTTATCCTTAGAGCAATCTATCTCATCTTTAAATAGTGCCAAAGCCAATTTAAACACAAGCACATCGACCTTAGCTCGTACGAAAACTCTTTTCGAAAAAGGATCTGCTTCTCTAAGTGATTACGAAAATGCCAAGTCCTCATTTGCATCTGCGAATGCTGATTTTGAATCGAAGAAACGTACAGTTGAAATTCAGAAGAAGCAAGTTGGTTATGGTATTATCTACGCTCCAGCTAATGGGATTATTGCTTCGAAAAGCGTAGAAAATAACGAGAACGTTAGTTCGGGAAGTGTTATTGCAATTCTAAACGCTGGTAGCTTTATGGAAATTAGCTTAGGAATGCCTGAAAATGTCATTAATCGCGTGAATAAGGGCATGAAAGTGATGGCTAAATTCCCTGCACTTCAAGGCAAAAGCTTCGAAGGTGTTGTTAATGAAATTGCACCTGCTATTGAGAGTGGATCGGCAACTTATCCTGTTAGAATTAAACTTCTTGGCCAAAACCCTGGAGTCAAATCAGGAATGGCTTCTAATATCACTTTTAACTTTCCAAAGACAGATAATCAAGAAATATTGATTGTTCCTATTTCAGCTGTAGGTGAGGATAGTAAAGGGAACTTCGTTTATCTTATTGAGAAGCAAAGTGAAGCCATTGGATTAATTAAAAAGCATCACTTTACCATTGGTGAATTATCGCCTGTAGGCTTCGAAGTAGTAAAAGGTTTAAACCCCGGACAGATTGTTGCCACGGCAGGTTTACAAACCTTACTTGATGGACAAAAAGTTAGTCTTAAATAATTTCAACACTTTAAATCAGCAAATATGAATCTTACGAAATTCGCAATTGAAAAAAGTCGAATTACATTCACACTGCTTGCTGTAGTGGTGATAATGGGACTAACCTTATATAAATCGTTACCTAGAGACAGTATGCCTCCGTATACGGTAAGGGTAGCAACAATTATTTCTTCATTTCCAGGAGCCAGCCCCGAACGAGTTGAGCTTTTGGTTACCGATAAGATTGAGAAAAAAGCACAAGAAATTCCTGAGGTAAAAGAAATCAATAGTACCTCACGAACAGGCTTATCTATAGTATCAGTTACTTTAAAAGATAAAGTATCACCAGACGAATTACAAAGTATCTGGGATAAATTAAGACGTAAGCTTAATGGTATTCAAGGCTTACCAAAAGGAGTTAACCCAAAATTAGATGATGACGATGTGGGAGTCGTATATGGCATTATTGTAGGTTTGATTAGCGATGGCTATTCTTATACAGAGATGAAAGATTTTGCCGACGATCTTCGCGATGATTTAATTAAGCTAGATGATGCAGCAAAGGTAGAATTTGGTGGCGTGCAAGAAGAACGTATTTTTATTGAATTCGACGAAGCTCAGCTTAAAGAATATGGCCTAACCTCGACTTCATTGCAGAATACAATTGCATCGACCAACATTTTAGATTCGGGTGGAGAAGTCAACCTTGAAGATGAAAAAATCATTCTTGAACCAACGGGTAATTACGACTCACTTGAGGATATCCAGAATACCTTAATTCCAATTGGAGATGGTAAACAAGTGGTACAACTGCGCGATATTACCACGATACGTAAAGGTTATATCGAACCAGCAACTTCTATCGTTCACGTTAATGGGAAACCTGCTATTTCCATGGCGATTTCACTAATCGATGGAGCAAATATTATCAAACTTGGAGGAGAGGTAGATAAAGTTATATCGAAATGGAATAAAAAATTACCAATTGGATTAGAAATACAACGCGTTTCATCCCTAGACACTTATGTAGATAAAAGCATAGATAATTTCATCGGCAATTTGGTACAATCAATCGTTATTGTATTACTTGTAATGCTGATTTTCTTAGGACTTAGAACAGGGCTGATTGTAGCGAGTTTGATTCCAATCGTTACCATTATGACATTGATGCTAATGGGACTTATTGATATGGGACTGAACCAAGTAACTTTAGCAGCTTTAATTATGGCACTTGGTATGATGGTTGATAATGCCATTGTAGTTTCCGAGTCCATAATGGTTAAAATGGAGAAAGGAGCCTCTGTAAAAGATGCAGCTGTTTCTTCCTGCACAGAGCTTATTATTCCACTTCTGATTTCAACATTAACCACATCTGCTGCGTTCCTATCATTCTTCCTAGCCGAATCCGTTATGGGAGATATTATGGGACCTATTTTCGTAGTAATTACTTTAGCTTTGGTTTCTTCATGGATTATATCATTAACCATCATCACCATGATGTGTTTCTTTTTCCTTAAAGTGAAACCAAAGAGTGAAAGTAAACCAGCACTTGTAGATCGCATGTTCGATGCCTTAAAAGTGTATTACAAATCACTTATTATGGCTGCTCTAGCTTATAAGAAAACTGTGATCCTAGGGATTTTTGCTCTTTTCTTTTTATCTCTTTTCGGTTTTGGTTTGGTTCCTTTTAATTTCTTCCCCGATAGTGATCGAAATATGATCACTATTGATATCAATCTTCCTTTGGGAACTAAGATTGAAAAAACAGAAAATGTTGTTGAAGAGATTGAAGCTTTTATTGCCGACGAGTTATTGGTAAATGATACTAGAATAGATGGTATTTCTGATTGGTCATCTTATATTGGACAAGGACCAAACTCATACGATTTGGGTTATTCGCAAGACGAAGCCAACTCAAGTTATGCTCATATCCTTGTTAATACAAGTTCTTTCGAGATGAACAATAAACTAATCACTCGTTTGGATGACTATTGTTTTTCAAAATTCCCAAATGCCGATATTAAAGTTGGACCACTGGGAGCTGGTGGTGGAGGTACTCCTATCGAGATTAAAGTTTCAGGGCAAAATCCAGATATCTTATCAGAATTATCGGAACAGGTAAAATCGAAACTATCTACTATTACAGGAACCAAGAATGTGAAGGACGATTGGGGACCAAAAACTAAAAAATTCATTATTGATATTAACCAGAACAACGCACAAATTGCTGGTATTACCAATCAGGATATTGCAACATCACTAAAAACAGTATTGGATGGTTTCCAAACAGGGGAATATCGTGAGGATGATAAAAATATCCCAATTCTATTAAGAGGATTCGATAGCCAAGAACAAAGCTACGAGTCAATAGAAACCATGAATGTTTTCTCGCAACAGTCGGGTAAATCAGTACCCTTATCGCAGGTTGCCAACATTATTCCAAAGTGGCAATACGCAAAAATTAAACGCCTCGATTTAATCAGAAGTGTTAATATTTCAAGTGAGTTGAATGTTACAGGGAATGCCTCTGAAATAATGAAGGAGTTAACACCATGGCTTGAAGAGCAAACCCCAACTTGGCCTGAAGGTTACGCATACACATTGGGTGGTGATAGTAAGAGCACAGCAGATAATATGGGTGCTGTAATCGCCTACCTGCCTTTATCAGCATTCATCATTTTACTCTTACTGATTATTCAGTTTAACTCGTTTAGAAAAACAGTGATGGTGGTTAGTACCATTCCATTAGGTGTAATCGGTGTGGTTATTGGCTTAATTGTACTTCGCTCCTACTTTGGGTTTATGGCTTTCCTTGGAGTAATTTCCCTTGCCGGAATTGTCATTAATAATGCCATTGTCCTCATAGACAGGATAGAAATAGAAATCAACGAATTAAAACGAATACCTCAAGATGCTGTTATTGCAGCTTGTTTGCAGCGTTTTCGTCCTATTTTACTGACTACATTTACAACATCGCTAGGTTTAATACCTCTTTATTTAGGCGGTGGACTAATGTGGGAACCAATGGCGGCTTCAATTATGGTTGGTCTTCTATTTGGGACTATAATTACTCTGGTATTTATTCCAGCATTCTATAGCATCCTGTATAAAGTTCATTACACAGGATATAAATTCAACGAATCTTTATTAAAAGATTAATCAAATTATAAAAATAAGGTAGTCTAATTCTAGGCTACCTCAATAATTAGAATCAATGAAAAATTTCACAATTAAATTCATACTTGCCATAGCTTTATGTGCATGTATAACAAGTGCTCAGGCACAAATGGAGAAAGAAGACCTAGCACTCAATTATTCATATATAGGTGAAGGAGATTCAGGGGATCACCAAAAAATTGCTTTTAGTAAATTTGAGGCAACAGCAAATCTATACCGTAAATTCACTAAAAAAGGAGCGCTATATTTCCATACAGTTTCTTATGCCAACATAAATATTGATTACTCGAAAGAACTAGGTATACCAACTGAATTGGAGCAATTTCATTCTTTTTCATATTCAATAGGAGCCAGTATTCCATTGAAAAATGATTGGCGCTTAACTGGAGTCTTCTCTCCAACATTAGCATCAAATTTCGAGGGGGACGTGCAATTCAATGACCTTCAATTTTTGGGAATCTTCTTTTTTGGGAAAGCAATAAATAAATCAAAAAATCTACATCTGAATATTGGAGCCATGTATTCCAACACATTAGGTAGCCCAACACCACTCCCTTATTTTAGCTTAACATGGAAACCTAACAAACAGATGACCTACGAGCTTGGTTTCCCAAACACAGGTGTTACTTATAAAGTAAACGAGAAGCTATCTTTAGGTAGTAAGCTTTTTATTGCAGGTGATAACCTTCGTTTAGGTGACAATTTAGTTTATCAAAACGAATCCACTCCTGTAGATAATATCAGGTTGACCAATTTTGGATGGGGCTTAGAAGCACAAAAGAAATTTGGAAAGCACTTCAAGATAAAAATAACTGGTGGTCATACCTTCTCTCGAAAATTCGAATTTAACGATGGAAGTAAAGTGGTTGAAGATTTTGATTTGGATAATAACTTTTTTGGAACTGTTGGACTTTCAATTGCATTCTAGTAATTGCTAGAATAAGAAATATCAGAAAGGACACCTTTAGGGTGCCCTTTTTCAAACCAAATCAACCCGTCATCCCCACTAAGAATGATTAATATTAGTCTTAAAAACAAAAAAACAATCAAAGAGTTTATATACATAAACCTAGTTTGGATCTTTGCTTTTTATTTTTTCGATTTCATCCAACTCTCTAATTTAAAAGAGATAAATGATATAAATCCAGACCCACTCCTTCAACAAATTCGGGGCTTTAATCGTTTTTTCAGTAGTTTGGCACTCGGTACATTATTTAGCTTCATAAATTTATATGTGCAACGGAATGCTGACCGTTTACGCACCAAATCATATGGTTACATAATTGTCACCTATTCCATTATACACATCGTTTTGGTATTTGCTGCAATAACATTGGTTGTTAGTCTATCTCTTTTTGTATTTTCTGGAACCTTACAAAAAGAAAATCTGGCAGAGCTCATCAATTTCTTCCAGTCTACAGATCTTATTCGTATACTCATATACACTTTCTTTATAAGCATTAGCATTTTCCTTGTAAAAATTATAAATGAAAAACTTGGCGAAGGCGTTTTGTGGAACCTAATTATGGGCAAGTACCGCCAGCCCAAAGAAGACAGGCTGCTCTTCCTTTTTATGGATTTAAAATCTTCAACCACTTATGCTGAACTTTTGGGACACCGAAAATACAGCGAATTAATTCAAGATTGCTTTTCGGATCTCACCCCCGCCGTTTCGGCTTGTCATGCTAACATATATCAATATGTGGGAGATGAAGCTGTACTCAGCTGGAAATATAAGGATGGTATTAGTC
>JADGFH010000148.1 GCA_016743925.1 Labilibaculum sp. | reverse complement strand
CCTATCGTTTCGCTGTCAATAAATTTAAACTTCTTTAGAAATTCGCTACAGATTCTGACTTTAAAAATATTAAAATTGAAGAAAAAACTCGTTCATATTATCAAATTCTTAATCTTCTTTTCGATTAGTTCGTTATTATTTTGGTGGACATATAAAGGACAAAACTTCTCGGAACTATTAACAACTCTGAAAACGCAAGTAAATTACTATTGGATTCTACTATCTTTATTTTTTGGCTTATTAAGTCACATTAGTAGAACAATTCGTTGGAATTTACTAATTGCTTCTCTTGGTAAAAAACCCAGAACGGTAAATACTTTTTTAGCCGTTATGATTGGGTATTTTGCGAACTTATTTCTTCCTAGAATGGGTGAAATATCAAGATGTGGCCTAATTAGCAAATACGAAGGCATCTCCTTCTCTAAATTAGTTGGAACTGTTGTGTTAGAGCGTGTTTTAGACATCATTATGCTATTGGTATTCTTACTTATTGCTCTATCAACACAATTTTCTGTCATTGCTGATTTCTTTAATCAAAATCCACATGTAAGCGAAAACCTTTCGAATGTTTTCGCCTCTTCTTACACTCTTTATTTCATACTTTCAATTTCCTTAATCATCTGGATTCTAAGAAAGAAATTTAGAGATACTATTCTTTTTAAAAAGATAGATGCGACACTAAAAAACTTCGCAGATGGATTTAGAGCAATTAAAAAACTTGAAAACAAATGGGCATTCGTTTGGCACACTGTTTTCATATGGATCATGTATTATCTGATGACATACATCTGCTTTTTTAGTTTTGGATTCACCTCTAACCTTCCTGCCATTGCTGGATTAACTGTTTTTGTAATGGGAAGTTTTGGAATGGTTGCACCGGTACAGGGTGGAATTGGAGCATGGCATTTTATGGTAATCGGAACCTTATTGGTTTATCTTCCTGAAGTTGCAAATATTGAAACAATGTCGAAAAGTTTCGCATTAGTTGTTCACGGTGCACAAACAGGAATGATTATCATATTGGGTGCACTATCAGTAATTGCACTTCCTATTGCCAACAGAAAATACACTAAAACAGCAAAGGCTTAAGATTGCTATGAGTATCGAATTTAAAATAGTAGAAGTTTGCGATGCCCAAACGATAAAGGAATTCATTGAACTTCCCATAAGGCTGTACCAAAAGAAAAAAAACTGGATTCGACCTTTGGATTCGGACATCGAAAAAGTGTTCGATCCAATAAAAAATAAAATGTTTGAACATGGAGAATGTACCAGATGGATTCTTCAAAATAAAAACAAACAAACAGTTGGACGCATTGCAGCCTTTATCGATCACAAACTAAAAGATACAAACGACCAACCTACTGGTGGTTTAGGTTTTTTTGAATGCATTAATGACAAAAAAGCTGCCTATCTACTTTTTGACACCTGTAAGCAATGGCTCGAAAAAAGAAACATCGAAGCAATGGATGGGCCTATTAATTTTGGAGAAAGACACCAGTGGTGGGGGCTTCACGTTGAAGGAGATCATAAGCCTCTATATTGTATGCCATATCATCTCGATTACTATCAAGAGTTTTTTGAATCCTACGGTTTTCAAATCTATTTTAAACAATATACATATCGCGCTAAGTTTGCCATTGAAAGTTTAAGTGAAATAATTCAATGGAAAGCAAATCGTCTTTTAAACAACCCAGATTATAAAGTTGAACATTTCAGCAAAAACAACTCAGACAAACTTGTTAAAGATTTTGTGCAAATTTACAACGAAGCTTGGGTTAAGGAAATTCCAGGTATTGAAGGCATAACAATAGAACAAACCAAAGAATTATTTGATTCATTACAACCCATCATGCATAATAAACTAATGTGGTTTGCTTATTACAAAGAGCAACCAATTGGTTTTTTCATAATGTTACCAGATTTAAATGAGCTGTTACAACATCTGAATGGGAAAATGAATTTATACGCTAAGATGCGTTTCCTATACTACAAACACATTCAAAAAAACAAGAATGCGATTGGATTAATTTTCGGTGTTGTTCCTGATTTTCAAAAAAGAGGAATCGAGGCAGCCATGATCTATGAATTTTCGAAATCTGGCAAAGAAGCAAGTTTTCCATTTTTAAACCTAGAAATGAACTGGATTGGAGATTTTAATCCTAGAATGAGCCACTTAATGGAACACGTTGGAGCAAAAATATATAAAACTCATCACACCTACCGAAAACTTTTCGATGATACTAAAGAATTTAAACGCTCTGCGATTATAAAATAAGAAAGGCTACTCAAACGAGTAGCCTTTCTTAATTATATATGATCAGATTAATTACAATCCATTTTCTGAATGATACAAAATTCGCATCAAACGAATATCTCTTTCAGTATAGTCTTCCTCTCCTAACTCATCAAGAGCTTCTTCAATGCAATCCGATTCTGCCTCCTGAAAATACTCCAAAATTTCATCCTGACGATCCTCATCTATTGATTCTTCTACATAATAGTCCAAACTCAATTTAGTTCCAGAATAGACTATAGCTTCCATTTCTCTTAACAAATCAGAGAATTCCATTCCTTTTGCTTCAGCAATGTCTTCCAAATCCATTTTTCGATCGATACTCTGAATGATATAAACCTTAAATTTTGATTTATCAACAATAGAGCGAACAACCATATCTTGAGGTCTTTCAATTCCATTTTCTTCGACATGCTTACCAATCAAACTTACAAAATCCTTTCCAAAACGCTTGGACTTACCAGCTCCTACCCCCTGTATATGAGATAATTCCTCAATACTTATCGGATAATGAATCGCCATTTCCTCTAAAGATGGATCTTGAAAAACTACATAAGGAGGCACTTCCTTTTTCTTAGCTACTTTTCTTCGTAAATCTTTCAACATTGAAAGTAAAGCATCATCTACAGCAGCAGTACCTGCTCCTTTTGCAGCCTCGGTATCAATACCATTAAAATCGTGATCATCAGTAAGCATAAACGGTACCGGTTTCGCCATAAACTGATGTCCTCCAGGCATGATTTTAATAACACCATATTGCTCAATATCCTTTTCTATAAAGGAATGAATTAAAGCACGTCTAAACACCATATTCCAAAAATGTTGATCGCGATCGCTACCACAACCGTACATTTCCAACTCATCGTGTTTATATGATTTTATTGAAGAATTAGATTCCCCCGTTAAAATATTCACTAGGTGATCAATCTTAAATCTCTCCTTAACTGCCTTAACTAACTCCAAGGCCTTTAAAACATATTCTTCCCCTTGAAATTCTTTCTTTGGTTGTAAACAATTATCGCAACATCCACAATTTTCTTCCATATGCTTCTCTCCGAAGTAATGCAATAAAATTGTACGGCGACAAACTGCGGATTCAGCAAAAGAAACAGTTTCTAACAAAAGTTGTTTTCCAATCTCTTGTTCAGCAACTGGTTTGCCTTGCATAAATTTCTCAAGTTTCTGGATATCTTTATAACTATAGAAAGTAAGGCATTTTCCTTCTCCTCCATCTCTTCCAGCTCTACCAGTTTCCTGATAATAACCTTCTAAACTCTTAGGTATGTCATAATGAATTACAAAACGCACATCAGGCTTGTCAATTCCCATTCCAAAAGCAATTGTTGCCACTACAACATCTACTCCTTCCATCAAAAATTTATCCTGATTTCCAGATCTCGTTGAAGAATCCATACCTGCATGATAAGGGACAGCCTTAATACCATTTACCTGCAGAGTTTCAGCTAATTCCTCAACTTTTTTCCTGCTTAAACAGTAAATAATACCAGACTTACCTGTATTAGCTCTAATGAATTTTATTATTTCTTTTGTTGCATTAATCTTAGGAAGTACTTCGTAGTATAAATTAGGTCTGTTAAATGATGACTTATAAACCAAGGCATCTAACATTCCTAAATTCTTCTGGATGTCATGCTGAACTTTTGGTGTAGCTGTGGCCGTTAACGCAATAATTGGCGCACTACCTATTTCGTTCACTATTGGTCTAATTTTTCGATACTCAGGTCGGAAATCGTGTCCCCATTCAGAAATACAATGAGCCTCATCAACAGCGTAAAATGAAATCTTCACCTGTTTTAAAAACTCAATATTACTTTCCTTTGTTAACGATTCCGGAGCAACGTATAAAAGTTTTGTCCTGCCTTCCAGAACGTCTTCTTTCACCTTTAAAGTTGCTGATTTTGAAAGAGATGAATTTAAAAAATGGGCTACCCCATCATCGTCTCCAAAATTCCTCATGGCATCTACCTGATTTTTCATCAAGGCGATTAGCGGAGATATAACAATTGCTGTTCCCTCCAATATCATTGAAGGCAATTGATAACACAAAGATTTTCCTCCTCCTGTGGGCATTAACACAAATGTGTCGTTACCACTTAAGATATTTTGAATTACTGGTTCTTGATTTCCCTTAAAATGTTCGAATCCAAAATACTTCTTTAAATTAGTTGATAATTCAAAGTTCTGTCCCATATTTACTATTGATATGCTTTTCCCAAAAATATATGCGGATGGCTAAATTAATATTTTATTGCCAACCTAAAATTTTAAATGGCAATTTTTACATCACCATTCATTCCCGTATTACAAATTTCGATACTTTTGTATTTTAAATTTAGATAAACACTTGTACAATTCAAAACGAAATCATCATTTAACAGATTTTAACCGAGTAATAAAGATTGATTTGTCGGACTTTGTTTAGCTTTGTACAGACCATAAAAATCAAAAGATTTGGAGCCTACATACAATATTAAAGAAATTGCAATTAAAACCATTGCTGAAGAAGAAAAAACCATTAGTCAACTTAAAAAGTATATTGATGGAGATTTTGTAAATACAGTAGAACTTATCCTTAAAAGCAAAGGACGAGTTGTATTTACTGGGATTGGTAAGAGTGCGAACATCGCAAATAAAATTGTAGCGACGCTTAATTCGACAGGAACTCCTGCTCTGTTCATGCACGCTGCAGATGCCATTCATGGTGATTTAGGAATGATTCTTCCTAATGATATCATAATTTGCATATCGAAAAGCGGAAGCACTCCAGAAATCAAAGTTTTAGTACCGCTCATCAAAAACATGGGAAATACTCTTATTGCAATGGTGTCAGGTTTAGATTCTTTTTTAGCCAAAGAATCTGACTATGTACTTAAGGCTGTCGTTGAAAAAGAAGCTGACCCAAACAATCTAGCACCCACCAATTCAACTACTGCACAGCTAGTTATAGGTGATGCTTTAGCTGTTTCTTTATTAGAATGCAGACAATTCACCAGTCAAGATTTCGCTAAATATCATCCAGGTGGAGCACTCGGAAAAAAATTATACTTAAGAGTAAGTGATCTTTATGGAAAAGATCCTTCGCCTAAAGTATCTGAACAAGAAACTATTCGTCCAATAATTCTCGAAATATCTTCGAAAAGAATGGGAGCTACTGCCGTTATAAACGATAATGGAAATTTATTGGGAATTATCACAGATGGTGATCTTCGTAGGATGTTAGAGCAGAATAAAGATGTAAGCCATCTGCTTGCAAAAGATATCATGAGCAAAAATCCAAAAACAATCGATTCAGATGCATTGGCTATCAATGCCTTTCACCTAATGGAAAGCAATAACATTACTCAACTTGCAGTTGTTCAAGATGAAAAATATGTGGGAATGGTACATTTACATGATATTTTGAAAGAAGGAATTGTTTAACTTAGCGACTTTGCAAATCAATATTATATGTCAGAAATAGAAGAAGAAATACAAGAAGAAAAAAACCAGATGAGTTTCCTTGACCACCTAGAAGAACTCCGATGGCATTTAATGCGCTCTGTTATAGCGGTTATGGTGTTTGCAGTTGCAGCTTTCGTTTTTTATGATTTCATATTTAACGTTCTAATTCTAGCTCCAAAAAACCCTGACTTCTTTACCAATAGAATGTTCACACTATTATCTGAATACACAGGCATTGAAGCTCTAAAAATTAACACAAAACCATTTCAGGTAATTAATATTAACATGGCTGGTCAATTTGCTACCCACATAAGTGTATCACTTGTAGTAGGCCTAATTGCCAGTTTCCCATATATTTTTTACGAATTCTGGTCCTTTTTAAAACCAGCATTATACGATAACGAAAAAAAACACGCACGTGGATCAATTTTTTATACCACTTTTTTATTCGCACTTGGTGTTCTTTTTGGCTACTATGTAATAACTCCACTTTCGGTTCATTTCCTTGGCTCATATAGTGTAAGTGAACAAGTAATGAATCAGATAAACCTAAAATCCTACATCTCATCTATCACATCAATTGTTTTGGCAGCTGGTGTAATCTTTGAGCTACCTGTACTTATCTTCTTTCTAAGTAAAATAGGTTTGGTATCTCCTGAATTTTTAAAAACATACAGAAAACATTCTGTGGTTTTAATTCTTGTTCTTTCGGCAATAATTACTCCTCCTGATATTTTCAGTCAGGTATTGGTATGCTTACCATTAATGTTGCTTTATGAAATAGGTATTAAAATCTCGAAAAAAGTTCAAAAGAAACAACAAGAAGCCTTTGAATAAATATTTACTCTGTTTTTTTTTGTATTTATCACTTAACATTTGCCTGAACTATATTAATAGCTCAGGCAATTACGAATGACTATTTATGATGAAGATTTTAAAAAAAGGATTTTTGATATTAACGATAATCATTTTTTCAGGATTCGGTCAAGTAATATTGGCACAATCAACGAAAATTCGTGGTCGAATTATTGATTCGGAAACAAAACAACCACTTCCTTTTGTAAATATTTCTTTTAAGGGAACTACAATTGGTACAACTTCCGATTTCGATGGTCAATACTTTCTGGAAACAAGAAATCCAGAGGATTCTCTGCACGTCTCATTTGTAGGATATAAAGAGCGAGTGTTTAAAATCCAGGTCGCTAATTTTCAAACTTTAAATGTTGAGCTTAAATCCGAATCTTTTGATCTTCAAGAAATAAAAGTTGTGCCAGGTGAGAATCCTGCACATATTCTTCTTCGCAAAATAATAGCCAAAAAAGAAAAAAACAATCCTGCTCATTTTGACTCTTACGAATATGAGAGTTACACGAAGATGGAAATGGATTTGAATAATATCAACGATGATTTTAAGAATAAAAAAATCATGCGACAATTTCAGTTTGTTTTCGACTACGTTGATACATCTGTAATAACAGGGAAACCATATCTTCCTGTTTTCATAACAGAATCTTTATCTGATTACCATTTCCAAAAGAAACCAAGAGTTGAAAGAGAGGTCATCAAGGCTTCTCAAATGTCTGGTATTAACGACAATGCTAGTTTAGCTCAGTTTACAGGACAACTGCATCAGAATGTTAACATCTATGAGAATTATATCGACCTTTTCAATATGGGTTTTGTTAGTCCAATTGCAGATGGAGGATTGCGTTATTACAAATATTACCTTACAGATAGTGCTTACCGAGATGGTAATTGGTGCTACCATATGTCTTTTAAGCCTAAACGTAAACAAGAACCAACTTTCGTTGGTGATTTTTGGGTTACCGACACAACTTTTGCTATTCAAAACATGCAAATGCGAATTGCCAAGGGTGTGAACTTAAACTGGGTTAAAGATCTGGTAAGTAACAATGAATTTCAAAAATTAAATGACAGTACTTGGTTTCTTAAAAAGCAAAATCTATTTGTCGATTTTATGCTTACAGAAAAAGACTCAACCAAACAGATGGGATTTTTTGGTAGAAAAACCATTTCTTATCGGGATGTTAAAATAAATCCTCCAATTAAAGAAGAAATTGTAAAACTCGATAACAACGTAATTGTAAAAGAAACAGCACTTACTCAATCGAAAGAGTATTGGGACAATGCCCGACCATTTAGACTTTCGGAAAGAGAATCGGGTATTTACTCTATGGTTGATTCAATTCAAAATGTTCCGCTTTACCGAAATATTATTGATGTTATTCAAACATTCGTAACTGGTTATTACGTTCATGGAAAATTTGAATATGGCCCATATTATAAGCTTTATAGTTTTAACGAGATTGAGGGAAACCGTTTCATGTTTGGAGGCCGAACCTCCAATGATTTCAGTACAAAAATCATGTTAAATGGCCACTTAGCTTATGGTGACAAGGATAATAAATTCAAATACGGATTAGGTTTCCTATACATGATCAACAAATTACCAAGAGAAACTTTTGGTATGCAATACAAACATGACATACAGCAATTAGGAAAAAGTCCAAATGCTTTTACCGAAGGAAATATTCTTTCCTCTCTATTAAAAAGAAATCCGAACAATAAACTAACAATGGTTAATCAATTGGAGGCACATTACGAAAAAGAATGGCTCCAAGGATTTTCCAATACTTTAAAATTTAGATACAGAGACATTAGTCCAACTAAATATGTTCCGTTTGGCAACACAGTAATCAACGGAGGAGATCCTATAGCAGGAATCACTTCTACAGAATTAGAATTAAGAACGCGATTCACCCAAAATGAGAAGATGGTGATGGGAGAATTTGAAAGAGTACATTTAGGTGGCCCATTTCCTGTTTTCAATCTTTATCTTACCATGGGAATGAAAGATGCGCTTGGCGCAGATAACGAATATTACAAAGTAGACCTTAGTATTGAGCATACGGTTGAAATTCCGCCTCTAGGTAATTTCTATTATTTACTTAACGCAGGTAAACTTTTTGGAAAAGTTCCGTATCCGCTGCTTCACTTGCACGAAGGAAACGAAACTTACGCATTCGATCCATACGCATTCAATATGATGAACTATTACGAATTCACCAGTGATCAATATGTCAGTTTATTCGTAGAACATCATTTTAATGGTTTAATTCTAAACAGAATTCCATTATTTAGGAAGTTAAAATGGAGAACTGTTATTTCTGGAAAAGGTTTAATTGGTAGTTTAAGCGATAAAAACAATGGAACCCTTACCAATTCAGATGCTAAAATGTTATTCCCACAAGGCTTATCGGATGTAAGTAAACCATATTTTGAAGCAAGTGTTGGAATCGAAAACATATTCAAGTTTATTCGAATAGATGCCATGTGGCGCCTAAACCATTTAGAAGATAATCCTTATCAGGATTTCGAAGAATTTGGTATTAGAGCAATGTTCCAATTTACATTTTAACAAAATTTACAATTTATTGCGATCATCAGGATTAGTGCACAGGATATTATTCTCATAGATCTTTTTTATATTTGCACCATTCCGATCGCTAAACATATTGAATCACGATGATTTTAAGAGCTGAAAACTTAGTAAAAAGATACAAAACCAGAACTGTTGTAAAAGGTGTTTCCGTTGAAGTGAAACAAGGAGAGATTGTAGGATTACTTGGTCCTAATGGTGCTGGTAAAACAACTTCCTTTTACATGATTGTTGGACTAATTCAACCAAATGGAGGGAAAATCTTTTTAGATGAAAGAGAAATTACCAACGAACCTGTTTACAAAAGAGCTCAATTAGGTGTTGGTTATCTAGCTCAGGAAGCATCGGTATTTAGAAAACTTAGCGTAGAAGACAACATTAAAGCTGTTTTAGAAATGTCTGATTTTTCAAAAGAATATCAGAAAGAACGCTTAGAAGAGATGTTGAATGAGTTCAGCTTACAGAAAATTAGAAAAAGCTTAGGAATTCAGCTATCGGGAGGAGAAAGAAGAAGAACTGAAATTGCCAGAGCACTTTCTATCAAACCAAAATTTATTCTTTTAGATGAACCTTTTGCTGGTGTTGATCCAATTGCGGTTGAAGATATCCAAGACATTGTTCGTCACTTAAAAGATAAGAATATCGGTATTTTAATTACCGACCATAATGTACAAGAGACTCTATCGATTACGGAAAGGGCGTACCTCCTATTTGAAGGGAACATTCTAAAATCGGGAACAGCTGAAGAATTGGCTGCCGACGAAGATGTAAGAAGAGTATATTTAGGCAAGAATTTTGAGCTTAGAAAGCCTGTAAAATAAGGCGTTTGCACAAACAATAAATTAATTCGAAAACAGAATTAATGAGTGTGATTTATCATTCTTAAAAAAAACTTTATTTTTTTTCGAAAAGGTATTGCAAATTATAAAAAACAGCTCTATATTTGCACCGCAATTAACCCGCGGATGTGGCGTAATTGGTAGCCGCGCTAGACTTAGGATCTAGTGCCGAGAGGCGTGGGGGTTCGAGTCCCTTCATCCGCACAATAAAAAGAATAAGCTTAAACCGCCCGTACTTTACGATACAAATGTATCGATGGTGAGGCGGTTTTTTTTCAATTACGAAGGTTTTATCTATAATAGCTAGACAAATGAATATTACAAAAACCAACATTGATGATTTAAACGCTGTAATTAAATTACAGATCGTTAAAGAAGACTATGAGAGTCGCGTAAGCGATGTGTTGAAAGACTATCGTAAAAAAGCAAATATCAATGGCTTCCGCGCAGGTAA
>JADGFH010000922.1 GCA_016743925.1 Labilibaculum sp. | reverse complement strand
ACATCTATCAGGCCTGTGTTGCCAAAAGAAAAATCGTATGTATAAGGATTGCCTAGAGAATCTGTTCCCAAAACTTCTTCTTTCACAGCCTCTTCCCATCGTTTTGATGTGGTTAAAACAAATGGCTCCGTAATCAGGATTGTTTTAACTCCTTTGGCATCTAAATCAGCAATCATTTTCTCTGGTGTTGGAAATGAATCTCGGTGAAAAGCCAAATTCCCCATCTCCCCTTTCATCTCTTTGCCAAACCAAAACAGATCCAATATAATCGCATCAACAGGAATCGAATCCTTCAAAAACTGATCGATTGTTTCCACTGTCTCTCTTTGTGAATGATAGCCAAAACGGCTAGAGAAATTACCAAAACTCCATCGTGGAAGCATTGGCTGACGTCCAGTTAAATTAGAAAATTCGTAAGTGAAATCTCCCCATGTATCAGCTGCTATTACTTGATATACTTTTCGTCCGCTAATTGTCTCGTAACGAAGCGTATTGTTATTTTCACTATCCAAATCCAAATAACCAATTGGTGCATTATCAAAATGGACAGCATATATTTTTGAAGAAATCACCAATGGCATGGTATAGTTCATCAATTCAGATCTAGTTCCATAGCCGTAGTGAGCTCTATTGTATAATTGAAGTCGGTTCCCTCTTCGGTTCATTCCTAAAACGCGAGCGCCACCACCAAACAATACCTCATCCTTATCCAAGGTGAAATCAATATTTTCAGTAGAATCAGTTTTAACATAGCCATTTTTTTCAGAAATCAATTGTTTGCCTTTATAACTATAGCTAATATCAAAAGGAGACTTGGAAATAGTTACGTTCATTCCCTCAGATAAGAATTGCAATTTATTCCCCTTTTCAATCATTATAACAGAAGTCCGTTCTGGTTGCAAAACTACAGCATGCGATTCTCCTTTATCCATTTCCCCATTTGGAATAAAAGCCGTTTCTACAATGCTTTGATTGTAAAACTGAATTTCATATCTGCCATCATTGGTAACAAGTACCAATTGATTACCATTCACCTTATGCGATTGATATACTCTCTGACTGTTTTGTGCTATCGCTGAAAAAGAAGCAAGAACAACAATCAGAAACAAAGAAAAACGCAAAATAATTTTATTATTCATCTTTAGAGATAGCTAGTTCAAGTGATCTTTCGATCACATTTATTTTAATTCTAAAATTATTGATGTGTTAGGAGCCAATGAAATACTTCCATTAGAAAAGTCATAAGTTTTCCCGCTAGTAATGTCCGTTCCAGATAAAAATTGCTTCATACTTTGCTCAAATCTGTTCACCTTTAGTTCTTGTTCCTTTTCGTTCTTGTTAATCACAACCATTATTGTTTTATTCGAATTGCTTCGGAAATAAACGTAGGTATCATTTTCAGGAACGTAATGCATTAATTTCCCAGTATGAATCACTGGATTTTGTTTTCTCCAATTCAATAATTTCTTCAAGAAATTAAATGCTTCATTTTCTTTAGTATTTCTTCCTTCGGCTGTAAAAACATTTTTTGTATCGCCTTTCCATCCTCCAGGAAAATCAACACGCATTTTGCCATCACCATCACTCTTTTTTCCTTCTAATAAAACCTCGGTTCCTGAATAAATTTGAGGAATTCCTCTAGTTGTCAAAAGGAAAGTCATTAGGTGTTTGTATTTTTGAATATCACCATCGAATGTTGACATGATGTAGCCTGTATCATGATTTTCTGCAAAAATAAACAGGTTATCGGTATCCGGATATAGGTAATCTAGCGCAAGTGAATTGTACAAACGTATCAATCCTGTATTCCAACCTTCCTTCTCATTAAATGCTTTCGTCATTGCTTCGAATAATGAAAAATCCATTACACATGGTAAATTCGAATTGTAGCTATCATGATTTACTGCATCCTTTTGCCAATAAGCAATTTCTGCAGGTGTGCTTAACCATGTTTCCCCAACAATATTTGAATTTGGATATTCATTCATGATCGCACCAGAATACAGAGCCATTGCATCCTTATCATTATAAGGATAAGTATCAACTCTGATTCCTCCTAAATCGGCATATTCTATCCACCAAATGGTATTCTGAATGAAATAATTGATCACCAAGTCATTCTGCTGATTCAAGTCAGGCATGCTGCTATCAAACCAGCCATTAAAATTCTTTTCGTAATCTACTTTGGAAACATATGGATCGTTCGTAGTACTCTTACGATGATTCGATTGCGTAAATTCAGGAAAAACATGTACCCAATCGCTAGAAGGTAGGTCATTCATCCACCAATGAACCGAAGCACAATGGTTGGTTACTACATCCATAATAATTTTAATTCCTCGCTTTTTTGCTTCCGCAGATAAA
>JADGFH010000147.1:6733-10532 GCA_016743925.1 Labilibaculum sp. | reverse complement strand
GACAGGTCCATGGCCATAATAGCACTCCAAGCATTGCCCGATAACTCATAAGGTCCAATGTGGCGAACCGTATGTATTTTGGTAGCAGGAAGGTTTCCTTCGAACATTCCAGCAGGTATTTTTAGGGCTTCAGATTTTATTCCAATACCGCTGGTGTAAATCACTTTGTTCTTATTAAAATCGAACTTGTGATAAACGGAGAACCATTCGCAGGTTACGATATCTTCATTTTCTTTGGCGAATTCTGCAATTTTTTTGAAATCTTCCGACATTACTTCGCCAATAGTATCCATGGTGCATTCGCTTTTGACTCCAACAAATTGAATACCCTCGAATTGCGATTCGCCCAAAAATTCAAGCTTGGCTTCCACCTTTCCTTTTTCAATGTAATCTTTTAGCATCAGCAAACCACGGTTGTAATCCATTCCGATCAATCGTTCCATCATGGTTTTCATCCAAAACATAAAGAATGGGAGGGATCCATCCATGGTCCAGGTTAGTTTGGTAGTGTTGTTATCAATCTTTTCTATAATAAAATCAGTCTTGGATTCCGATTTCCATGGTTTCAAAAATTTAAGATCATACTGAATTAGGCTCTCTTTTTCGCCTACAATGCTAATGATTCCTGAACCAATTCGTTTTCCGTCCCATTCGTGACTTTTTCCATCTTTAGAAACAGATTCTTTGGTTTCGGGCTCTAAAATAAACCAAGGCGACCAAGGTTTCCATTGGTTAAAGTCGGTGATAACACTTTTTACTTTGTCTGCATTGGCTGCAATTGTTATCGATTTTTCAACGTGAGTTTTAGGCATAAATTTGAGTATTTGCTTGTTATAATTTTCTAATAGGTTAGGAGCTTTCTTTTTAAATAAAGTTACTTAAAGTTAAAAATAAAAAGGCCTAATTTCAAGTTGTAAGGGTAAGATACTTAAGCTTTTTCACTTCCGTATTTGTCGTATAACTGTTGTACTAATACCTGCAGCATACTTTTTAATTTTACAGGGGAGACTATTTCAACCTTATCAGTCATTGTTAAAACCCATCGGGCAAAACCATTTAAATCAGGATTCAAAAACTTCATGTTAATGTTGTCCCCATTTTCTTGTTCGCTTAAAAAGCCATACCAATATTTCGACTCGTGCAATCCAAGAGCTAATTGTTTATTGACTTTTAGCTCTATTTCAAAATATTGATGCTGTTCCTTTTCTCTTTTTAGATATTCTTCGAAGTCTTTGTCTAATTTTCTATCGTAGCTTTCATTGCTAACTTCTAGTTCTTTGATCCGATCAAGCCTAAAGTCGCGATAATCCCCTCTTAATCTGCAGTAAGCTATAAGATGCCAGTTTAAAGCATAAAACACTAATCCTATTGGCTCTACTTCCCGTAATGTAAGTTCTTGCTTGTAATGGGCAAAGTATCCTAGTTGCAAGACTTTTGATTGTACTAAGGCACGCTGAATATCTTGAAGGTAAATAGAATCTTTTTTAGGAGCTTCTGTAATTCCTGTAAATACTTTAACTGAGTTATCTAGTTTCTCCAGTATTTCTTTGTCTTCCGACTTCATTACCGACTTAATTTTGTACAAAGCATCTTGAAAAGCATGGTCCACATCTTTATCAGATATATATGGAATTAACTTTCCAGCCATTAATATTGCCGATGCTTCCTCTGTAGTAAACATTATTGGTGGTAGTGCGTAATCGTCATCCAAAAAATAACCAAGACCAGCTTCAGCGCCAATCGGAACACCTCCTTCCTCAAGAGCTCGTATATCTCTGTATACCGTTCTTAAACTTATAGCAAACCTGCTCGCAATTTCTTGCGCTTTTACTACTTTCTTGGTTTGTAATTGCGTTAAAATTGCTTGTAATCTGTCAATTCTGTTCAAAATGGTTACTTGTTAAAGGTTTATTTTTAAAGGATAAGATCCCAGAATATCATTTCCAGTTGAGGAGTTTTAATACGCTAGGATCTTTTTTTTGTACTTCGAACTAGCTTACCTGAAATTGTATTTCAGTAATATTATTTGATGGGTTTTCAAAATCACAATTAATGTACAATTCTCGGCATGTTTTACCAGGTTCTACAATTCCCGTTTTCATTTCTTCCACCAGTTCCTCATAGGATTCTTTTAGTTGATCCCATCCACCCAAGTGTGTTTTCTTAACATGTACATATTCTTCTAACTTCTCCAATTTGAATTTGTCACTTGTAAATGAATTGCCAAAAGTTGCAACTGGCAAACAAATTTTTAACTCAAATTCTTCTAACGTAACACAAGTTTCCCATTTGTAAATCCAATATTGTGGACCTGAAGGATGTAAGCCTGCATTCACTGCTTCTTGCACAATTTCCTTTGGAAAGTTTTCAATGTTTTTAATTAAGTCTTCTAAAGTTGTTCTCACTACTTTAGATAATACTGTCATTGCCGGAGCTTTTACCTTGTTCATAATTTCTTCTTTAAATTAACAATACAACAAATCTAAAAGACAGTTGTGACAGCAGTATGTCAGTAGGATTTATTTTAGTGAAATATTTTCACCTTTTGCTTATTCAATGCAAAATACAGTCGCTTTACGCTAATTTATCCGACATATCCGAAGTTATCGTAATTATTAAAACGACATATTGTCTCAAATATCGATCTAATTACGAATTAAACATTCAATATGAATTTGTTTAGATCTTAAGCTAGTCATAAAGCCTGAAATATATTCATTCATGGATAGATGTGACTGTGATGAATTTGATTCAAGTATTTTAGTCCTGTTATAATTCAAATAAAAAACACTAATAATAAATCTATAATTATCTTTAATACTGACAAGGTAATGATAAGATTCTGATTAGTGTTTCGCCAATTTTAAAAATAATAATTTATGAAGATTAAACTGCTGTTGCTTATTCTTGGATTTGTATTTGTTGTCCATTCATATGGGCAAAATAATTCCTCCAATTCAGATATTACTAAACTAGTAATTTTGGGATCAGGGAATCCCAATCCATCGCCTAATCGTTCAGGTTGTTCTCTTGCTGTAGTTGTTAAAGATGAAGTGTATATTGTCGATTTTGGGGCCGGTTTAGTACGTCAGGCGGCAGCATTATCTCCACGATATGGAGGTGAAATTAAAGCCCTTGATGTAAAAAATATAAAAACTGCATTTCTAACTCATTTGCATTCTGATCATACGGTAGGTTATCCCGATTTGATTCTCACTCCTTGGGTTATGGGGAGAAACGCTCCCTTGGAGGTTTATGGACCCGAAGGACTAACTAAAATGACGGATAATATTCTGGAAGCTTATGAAGATGATATCAAATATCGCTTATATGGTTCCGAGCCAGCAAATAATCAAGGATGGCGCGTTAATGCTCACGAGTTTTATAAAGAAGGAGTTATTTATTCGGACAGTCTGGTAAAAGTGGAAGCTTTTCCAGTACTTCATGGAACATGGCCTTCAGCGTGGGGATTTCGCTTTACAACACCAGACAAAGTAATTGTAATATCTGGTGATACGGCTCCTTCTGAAACAGTAATAAAGTATGCAATGAATGCTGATATTCTAATACATGAGGTTTATTCTAAAAAGGGCTTTGATGTAAGATCTGAATTCTGGCAAAATTATCATTCTAAACAACACACCTCAACATTGGAACTTGGAGATATAGCTTCAAAATCAAAACCTCAACTGCTTGTCTTATATCATGTTTTAGATTGGGGTGCTACCGATCAAGAATTACTACACGAAATATCCACACGATATTCAGGTAAAGTAATTGTTGGGAAAGATCTTGATAT
>JADGFH010000147.1:0-6723 GCA_016743925.1 Labilibaculum sp. | reverse complement strand
ATAATAGAAAAAGATGAAAATCAATAATTTAAAACGTAATATTCTTCTGATAATTATATCATCATTGCTTTGTCATAATCTATTTGCTCAAGACGCATGGGTCTTAAAAAAAACAGATTTTGATTTTAGTAAGTCAAATGGTATCAATTCCTCTCAAATATCGATACCGGAAATAGGTGATATTACTCGTGTAAATCCGGGTGAGCCTATCCCCAGATCCGGTATTCGTAATACAACATTTATAGTACAACCTGGCATTCATGAAGTTGATGGGAGTGGCTATGTAATAGTAACAGATCATACGGATGATGAATACCTGTCTTCCTTAAAACTTCTTAAAGAATATAGAAATGCTAAGATTATAAAAACCTCCAATTTGGCCTTACTATATAAACAACCTAAGGAATGTGAATGCTTACGAAAAGAATTAATCAAACAAAAAGTTAAATATATTGCTTTAGCTCCACGGATGGAATCCTATACTGAAAATATGATTCTTGGTTTTTATGAGCTGATCTGTAATCTTGATGATGATCCATTATTGGATGCATATCCAGGCATTTTACTTTCTTCAAGTGCTTCTGGATTTAAAAAATTAATAGATAGGACAGTTACTTATTCATCCCTAAAGCAATCAGAATTAAAACCAATGGCTTGCAGCATGGTTCCAAACAATAAGGAATTACGTTCTCTGCAAAAAAATGGAATTCTTCACAACATGTTTATCGAATACAATTACGATATACCCATGCTTAATATATACAGCGAAGCTGCAACAAAAGCCCCAGAATTAAGTGACTCCAAGGCATTTCGATTGGATTTTAAGAGAAGGAAATTTGTTAAAAAGTTACCGCAAGAAATAATGGATACCCTTCAACATTCATCACTTCTGATACTGCATGGACATGGCTTGCCAGGGGTATCTTGTGGTTTAGATATCGATGCAATTCCAGAGAAATTGAATACCGACATTGTATTAATGGGCTCTTGTTTTTCTGCTTCAAGCCAAACTTCCGATATAAGCCCAGTGAAGCTATCTCCGGATGGATACAAAGTAATTCCAAGAAAATCTTTCGCAATTCAGACGATTGATAATGGAGCCACAGTAGTTTTCGGACACATGAGATTAAATAATGGTTTTCCAAGATTATTCCCCGTTTTGGAGACATTTATGGATGGACGAACAGTAGGTGAAGCTTATCAAGAAATTATAAATGCAAGTATTATTGAAGGTAAATTCGACAGTAAAAAACTTGTTCTGCGTACCAAACCCGAAAATCCTAAAAGAATAAAACAAAACAGCTTGCTCTATGTATTATTTGGCGATCCTGCCTTGAGTCCAATTGAGAAGTTAGATAAAAGATAAACAGTACAATTTGCATGTATCATTGGGACACAGAAAATTTGGTTACTTGATTAAAATTCTGTGTTCCAATAAGCTTTTTTGCTTATTCCGATTGGATTATTTTTAAGAAAGATCAATTGCTAATTCATACTTTAATTCCTTTAATACAAAAGAGCTCTGAATTTGGGCAATGTTATCAATAATTGCTAATTCCGTACTTACAAAACTGTAATATTCCTCCACATCTTTCACCATCACTTTTAAGAAAAAATCATGATTGCCTGCAATATGATAACATTCCGATACTTTAGTGTTTTTGTCAATTTCTTGTTTAAATAAAGCCGTGAAATCCGGACTGTGATGCTTTAAAGATACAAAACAAAATACGGTTAAACCCCGACCTATCTTACGTGGATCAAGAAGGGTAATGTATTTTTTAATGATCCCTTTTCTTTCCATTTTTCTTATCCGGTCGAAAATAGGAGTACGACTTAGAAACAATTTTTCACCTATTTCTCGATTCGTAATTTTTGCATTCTCTTGCAGTATATTTAAAATCTTTTTGTCAATGTCATCCATAACAAGTATATTAATTTTGCTTGTAACAAAACTACTTAAAAGGAAGCTCCTATTCAAGCGGAAACGCGGTGAAATATCGTTTACAATACACAATAAACGAGGGGAATTAACGGCAAAGTCGAATGATTTTTTAGTTGCTATTTTTGCTGCACTTCACATCCAATATCAATTTGGTGGCAAACATGATTGGCAAAACCGTAGCCCGCCTCAGAATAGATATCGTAAACAGCATCTACATTCATCTTTTCCAACTGCTTGCGTTCATCTTCGAAACGAGCAATAGCAGCAATACTACCCTTAAAGCTGGTTGTCTTAAGCCGTTCTATTGCAAATACATTTGATTTGTGGTCATTCATGCAAAGCATGATCAGTCTTACGTCATGATGATTGGATGTTTCGAAAGTGCTTTCCCAAAACTCACTATCAGCAGCATCATCTTGTTGAACCATTTTTCCTTCTTTTTTTAGTCTTTGCACCACATCGTAATTGTAATCCAAACCAAGCACTTTACGGCCATGTGTTTTATATAGTTGATTGTATGTCGATAAACCTAGTTTACCCATACCAAAAACTAAAATCTCAGCATCTCCAATATCAAAAGTTTTATCGTAAATCAAACGCTTTTGAGTCTCAAATTTACGCAAGTAGTCTTTTAGGTAAAAATAGATTTTATGCGCTTTTGAATTAAGCGGAGCGGAGATGATAAAGGTAATAGACACCGCAATGGCAATCGCAACTAACCAATCGGAAGGAATCAGATTTTGAGCAACAGCTATGGAGGCCACAATTAAACCAAACTCACTAAAATTGGCAAGCGTTAAGGAGGTAAATAGGGAAGTTCTTGCACGTACTTTAAAGCGTGTTAGTACAAAAAAATACAAGATTACTTTTACATTGATAGCTAAAGCTAATATGATCGCCACTTGAAATATTTCAAAACTTGGTAAGCCCATTAATCCAATGGATAAGAAAAATCCAATCAGAAAAATATCCTTAAAACTCATTAGTGAATCGGCCAACTCTTTTGCCTTTTTATGATTGGCAATCAAAATCCCTACAATTAGTGCCCCTAAATCGGCCTTTAAACCAACAAATTTAAATAGTTCAGCTCCAACCACTAGTGCTAGAAAAAATCCATAAAGAATTAAAATTTCTCCATGACCAATTTTTTCTAATATGAGTAACAATAAGGGACGAATAATAACAAACAATACCGGTATACCAATTGCCCATATAGAGGGTAGTTCTCCTGCAACGATAACAATATAGAGAACTGCGAATATATCCTGAATAATTAAAATACCAATGGAAAGGACTCCATAAGCCGATTTTAGTTCACTTTTATCTTCTAAAATCTTTACGGCATAAATTGTACTGGAAAAACTAAGGGCAAAGCCGATAATTAAGGCTTGTTTCCAATCAAAATTTGCAAATATGTGTAAGGAAGAGAAGCTTATTGCAAATACAATAGCACCCATAACCAGCGTTACGAGTAACATGTGTATGGATGCGCCTCCCCATACTTCCCGATGGAATAGGTCTTTAATTCTCAATTTAAGTCCAATGGTAAATAAAAGTAGGGTAATACCTAAATCAGAAATAGCTTTGATTAAATCATCTGATTCAGCGCCAAAATACTTTAAGGTAAAACCAGCAATTAGATAGCCAATGAGAGGAGGTAATCCAATTAACTTAACAAGAAGACCTAATGCGAATGCAATGGCTAGCCAAAGAGGATCCATAGTTGTAATTTTAAGGTAAATCCGCATATTGCCTACGGAATACTAAAAATAGAGATAAATACTAAGAGATAGGCTTGTATTGCTTTCTATTTTTAAGAAAATATCTTATTGACTTGAGCTATATGAAATAAGGAGTTTCATTTATTTAAGTGATACAGATTTGCAATGACTTTAATGGAGATCAAATCAGCTTATTACTAATTTATGGTAATGTGATGATGGAAAAAAAAAGGCTGCTAATCGATGATTGGCAGCCTTTACTTTTTATTTTGTTGCGTCTTTAAATGCTTCTGAACCGCCTACCACGGGTAGAGCTAAGCTGGTGGCATCCAAATCGATTGTTAACTCTGTTCCCGGTTCAGGCCACAGAGTGAATTCTCTATCACTTGAGAATATCAACAAGCCAATTTGTTGGCCTTTAGCTATAACCTGATCATCGGGTTGTAGGTCGAATTCTAGCTCGTAAAATTGACCCGGTTTTAATGCCTTACTCTTACGGATAGATTTATGATTCTGCGGATCGGCCCAACCACGTGTAATAATATTATCAGTGATTCTTACGCGGCGTCCTTCGTTCCATGGTAAAGAAACCAACCAAACCGACAGGTTGGCTGCTGGCTTGCTAGATGCAAGCTTAATCTTAATGCTAGCTGTTCCAGAAATATGAACATCTTTAGTAAGTGTAGGGCTCACATAGATCAAACGATGCTCGGTGATTTCGGCTTGCGCTAAGGCATTCCCCGAAAAGGAATAATTATCGATTAAGCTTTCGGTGCCCTGATTGCTCGAAGGTTCTAGGTTTAGACTTCCTCTTTCGGGACTTCCTGGTGTAAGATATAAGTCAACTGGATAAGCGTCTGGATTAGGATATTCTTTATAAGCTGTAGGCTCATCCATTTTATCTTTTTCGCGAACGATCCATACACGAGCGTCGTTTTCAACATCGTTCTCAACACCATGAAGATAGTGAGTGAACCATCTGTTCATCATGGTCATTGGAGGAGGTCCACCATGTCCGTTCTGATGGTAGAAAATTTGTGTGGGAAGACCTTTTTCTTTGGCAGCTTTGTATATTCTATAGCTGTGTTCGGGCATCACATTCCAATCGTTAAAACCATGAGACATCAGCAAGGCTGCTTTCATAGGTTCCATTTGATTTAGATAATCGCGTCCTGCCCAAAAGTCGTTGTAATCACCTGTGATACGATCCATATTATTGGCCATCTCAGTATCTCTAACTCGGGCATTATTGGCAGCACGTTTCGACTCATCACCGGAGTGAATCACATTGTATAAAACATCAATATCTTCTCCTAAATAACCACCCGGACTTCTAACCAATCCGTTCGATCTGTAATAGTGGTAATAGGATGTGTTTGGTGCAATAGGTATTATCGCTTCCAGACCATCGACACCCGTTGTTGCAGCTGCCAGTGGGAGAGTACCGTTATACGATGTACCTGTCATGCCCACCTTGCCAGTAGACCAAAATGCCTTCACTACTTCCTGACCATCAGGAGTGGTGTAGCCCTTAACTCGTCCGCACAACCAGTCGATAACTGCCTTGGGAGCTAAGGATTCATTTTTGCCGCCTACTGTTGGCGAACCCTGTGATAAACCAGTACCAGGTGAGGAGGAGTGCACCACAATATAGCCTCGTGGAACCCAAGTTTTAATATGTGAATTGGAGATAATAGGTCGCTTACCTGTGCGAATAACTTCTGGATGAACGTGCTTTGGAGGCGTTGCACCTAGTTCGTGTTTTACATCCCACATAACTTCTTTACCACCAGCTGCCGTACCTGCAAAATAAGGACTAGATACATAAACTATTGGAAGCTTTAAACCTTCTGTTTCGGTTTGATAAGGTCTGGTTACAGCTACGTGCACGCGATCCACTTTGCCATCCCTATCAGAATCAAATTCTGTTTCGACCCAAAGATCATGTCTAAGCCATTTATCTGGAGTGTTAAAAGCTTCAACAATTTGAGCTTCTCCATCTTTAAAAATGGGAGTTGCTTTGTTCGTATTTTCTAATTCTACTGATTGACCCACAACTAGCGGTATGTTTGCTGCGAGTATGGCAATTAGCACAATCATGTGTTTAAGTGGATTACGTTTTTTCATGGTCGTTTAAAATTAATGTGTTAGTTGAGTTGTTTTTTTGTTCATTGTGTGCTTCGTATTTTTTAGCACGAAAGTTTAAATCTAAGTAAAATTTATAAATCACAAAACTTAGGCTAATACAAAAGTAAAAAGCTGCTAATTTGAGTTTAGCAGCTTTTTTTTATCTTTTTGCCAGCTTATTTTAAGAGTTCTTCGTATTCTTTAAATTGATGTTCCCGAATGGGCCTTATTTTGGTTCGGTGCTGAAATGCAAGAGCAAGCAGGGGCTTATGGCCTTATAAGACTATTTTAGTCGAGACTATCTACGGGATTGTGCTTTCGTTGCATTAATAATATTCAAATAATGCCTTTTTCTGTTTTTCGTAAGTGAATTTTATATCAATCGGGGATATTTCAATCAATTTCCCATTCACATGCCTGTAGAGTTTTTTAATTGTTCCATCTTTTTTTATTACAGAACTTAATGAATCAACCCTGCCTGATAAATTGTCAATTATTAAAATGTTATGGGCTTTAAAAAAGTTTCTTTGCTTTTTGAAAGAGTATGATACCGAATTATTACCGTAAGAACCTGAACTTCCGTAACTCATCTGAAAGAAAGCGCCATAAATTCCGATGAAAACGACTGTGATAGAAGTCGAAACGATCAAAATATAGTTTAATTGTATAATTCTTTTTTTCATAACTTGATTAAGATTATGGCTGTTCTAAAATATCAGTTCAATATTCATGTATCAATTGTTTTTAGAGTTCTATTGAGCTTTTGCTACCGCCAGTCAGCCTAAAAATAAATCAAACGACTTATTTATGACTTAAATATAGCGGTTTAAAGGATACATAAAAGAAAGGCTACCAATCGGGGAGTGGTGGCCTTTTAAAATTACATATACCATATTGTTCAATAGTCTTATAGCAGTGCTGAATCTGTCT
>JADGFH010000921.1 GCA_016743925.1 Labilibaculum sp. | reverse complement strand
TTATTCTTCAATTCGTGAAAAATTGAATAAGTCTAGCTTTTTAAAACTGTGAATAATATAAAAAGCCTGCAAATTCAAATGAATTGCAGGCTTTTTAGTATTCTGATGATCGTTTTTACAATCTGCTCATAAATTTAACAGGATCGATAATGTATCGAACATGAACGGCATTTCCGATATTACCATCTTCATCGGAAGCTTCAATTTCGAAACTTAATTTTTTACCATCTACTTTTACCAATTTGGCAGTACAAGTAACGGTAGCACCTAGTTTCGTAGCTTTGTTGTGTTTGGTGTCGATTTGAATCCCTACGCTATCGGTACCTTCTGCCATATCTTTATCGATACAAGCAACTGCTGTATTTTCCATAAAGGCAACCATAGCTGGCGTAGCATACACTTCTAACTTCCCAGATCCATGATGTATTGCTGTATCCTTATCGGTTACAGTCCTTGTTTGTGTTATGGATAATCCTTCTACTAATGCCATAATAAGCTTTCTTAATTTCTTATATTATTCTTCAAACTCCGATGTAAAATGGAATTCTAAATCTGTATAGTTGTTTTGTGCCATTTGAAGCATATAGCTCGAATCTGCAAGGAAAACATCTCTTCCATGCTTGTCTTTCGCGATGAATTGGAATTTAGCTTTCTTAAATTCTTTCAATTGCTCATCGTTATTTGACTTGATCCAGCAAGCTTTGTGCAGGTTAATGTGTTCCCATCGACAAGAAGCAGAATACTCGTGCAACAAACGATACTCGATAACTTCAAACTGAAGAGCACCAACAGTTCCAATTACTTTTCTACCGTTAAATTGTGATGTAAATAACTGCGCAACACCTTCATCCATTAACTGGTCGATACCTTTTGCCAATTGCTTCGATTTCATCGGATCGGCATTTTCAATATACTTGAAAAGCTCTGGTGAGAAACTTGGAATTCCTTTGAAATTGATCTTTTCGCCTTCCGTAAGCGTATCGCCAATTTTAAAGTTTCCTGTATCGTGCAAACCAACAATATCACCAGGAAAAGCTTCCTCTACAATCGATTTTTTCTCAGCCATAAATGCAGTTGGGCTCGAGAATTTTAATTTTTTACCATTGCGAACATGCAAATAAGGCTTGTTACGTTTAAAAACACCTGATACAATTTTTACAAAGGCAATACGATCTCGGTGGTTTGGATCCATGTTAGCATGGATTTTAAAAACAAAACCTGAGAATTTCTCTTCAGTTGGTTCAATTACACGCTCAACAGTCTGACATGGAAGCGGAGAAGGAGCAATTTGAATAAATGCATCTAATAATTCACGAACTCCAAAGTTATTTAATGCGGATCCAAAGAAAACAGGTGCAATTTTAGCATCCAAATATTCTTGAATATCTAATTCAGGATAAACACCTGAAACAAGCTCCAATTCTTCTCTTAAGATTTCTGCATCGTCACCAATATATTCCTCCAACTTAGGATTGGATAAATCATCAAATTCAATTGTTTCCTCAATAGTTTGAGTTGCTGGAGTGAAAAGGCTTAAGTTCTTTTGATACATATTGTAAACACCTTTAAAATCGGGTCCCATATTAATTGGCCAACTTAGTGGGTTTACATTAATTTTTAATTCCTCTTCAATTTCATCTAGCAAATCAAAAGCATCCTTACCGCTACGGTCCATTTTATTAATGAACACAATAACAGGAGTTTTACGCATTCTACAAACCTTCATTAATTTTCTGGTTTGTGCCTCAACCCCTTTCGCAACATCAATAACAATAATAACGCTATCGCAAGCTGTAAGCGTACGGAAAGTATCTTCAGCAAAATCCTGGTGACCAGGAGTATCTAGAATGTTTATTTTGTGGCCTTTGTATTCGAATCCCATTACAGAAGTTGCAACAGAAATACCTCTCTGTCGTTCAATTTCCATGAAATCGGAAGTAGCCGTTTTCTTTATTTTATTCGATTTTACAGCACCTGCAACATGAATAGCACCACCAAAAAGAAGTAACTTTTCAGTAAGTGTTGTTTTCCCCGCATCCGGGTGAGAAATAATCCCAAATGTTCTTCGTCTATTTATCTCGTCTTTAAATCCCATCGATCGTATTTTCTTTAAAATAAAAGCATGCAAAAGTAATCATTTTTACTGATTTTGCTTCTTATTATAAGGATTAAATAAGGCGCCGATTTTAAAGTGAACTTGTGCCAGATAAGAGATATTTGATCATTTTCATTGTAGATACAGCGCTAACGTTTGCTTAATTCTTTGAATTTCTTTTAGTAGATTTACGAAACAAAATTGCGAATAGGATAAATATATGAAGCGAATAGGATTACTTTCTGATACTCATGCATGGCTTGACCCAATAG
>JADGFH010000146.1:2052-10540 GCA_016743925.1 Labilibaculum sp. | reverse complement strand
CATATAGTCTACCACAAACGGATAAACTACATTTTTTCGAACCAATAAATTAAAATATTTAAAATTTGCTGTTGTATCAATTGGAACAAAAATATCTGGCATAATTCCACCACCGCCATACACAACTCTTTTCTTAACCAAAGTATTGTACTTTAACGAATCTGCAAATTGAATACTATCTGCACTTATCATCTCTCCAGATTGATATCTTTTCAAGATATCTAAGTGATAATTTTCCAATCCCTTTTCATATGGTTTTTGAATACATCTTCCAGTTGGAGTATAATAATGTGCCGTTGTTAAACGAATCATTGAACCATCCGATAAAGGAAATTGTCGTTGTACTAAACCTTTTCCAAATGATCTTCGTCCAAGAATTAAACCACGATCCCAATCTTGAATAGCACCCGATACAATTTCTGAAGCAGAAGCAGAACCTTCATCAATAAGAACAACAATTTTTCCTTCTTTAAATATCCCTTTTGCAGTAGATACACTTTCTCGTCTAGGCGTTGTCAATCCTTTGGTATATACGATTAACTGCTCTGAATCAAACAATTGATCCACAATCTCAACAGCTGCTTGCATATATCCACCACCATTTCCCCTAAGGTCAATGATCATGTCTTGCATATCCTCCGCCTTAAGCTTAATTAAAGCTGCCAGAAACTCTTCAGACGTTGTAGCTGCAAATCGGTTTAGTTTTATGTAACCAACCTTATTATCTATCATATAAGCCGCATCCAAGCTGTGAATTGGAATTTTATCTCGTGTAATCACAAAATCAATTAATTCTTTTTCTCTTTTACGCTTTACAATTAGCTCTACGATTGTTCCTTTATCTCCACGTAATTTCTTACGAACATCGTTATTTTTCAATCCTATCGCCGCAACATTCTCTTCATCAATCTTTAAAATACGATCACCAGCACGAAGACCAACTTTTTCTGAAGGACCTCCAGGAATGGTAGCAACTACCATAAGTGTATCTCTTAAAATATTGAATTGAATACCTATTCCACTAAAGCTTCCTTGTAAAGGTTCATTCATTTCCTTAATTTCATCCTTGCTGATGTATATCGAATGCGGATCTAATTCTGCAAGCACTTTTACAACTGCATCTTCAGTTAAGCGTTCAAGGCTAACCGTATCTACATAAAAAGCATCAATTAATGCCAAAAGATTTTGATACTTTATAGCTTGATTCTTTACAGATTGAGCTTGAAGACTCCCGACATAAGTAAACAATGCAACCAAACAGACAGAAACGACATTCCTCAAAAATATTTTTTTACTACTCATATAAATTATGCTTTTTAATAAATTTTGCGCAAATTGACTATACTATTTCAGAAGTGCACGAAAGATACAATTTTTATAAGAATTACAGGCATTGAATATTACAAACATGAAACATAACCCTCAGATCCTTTTAGTTGGTTTCCATAACTCTCTGAGCATTGAATCATTGCCGCAAATTACTTTTAAAAAATGCACTACAGGACAAGAAGCAATTGAACTTATTAGTACAAATCAATTTGATTTAATAATTTCTAAATATCAAATAGGCGATCAAAATGCCATTGAACTGAATCATGTTGCTGAATCACTAAGAACTTACTACACAAATAGCGATCCAAAAAATTTCAAGTTATTAGTTGTCACCTCAAATCCCGATGAAGATAAAGCTTGTAAAAAGAGCAAATTACTATATTATCCAGAAGTTCTGGACCTAAAATTATTAGTTCTTAAACTAATCGAATTACCAAAAGAACCCAGAAGAGCTATTAAAAAAGAACCTATAATTATTGATTTTAAGGAACTATTTATTCGCGTTGACAACAATCGCAAATTTATTCAATCTGTAATTGAAAAATTCTTCGAAATTAGAGATTCTCGCATAAGTGATATAAAAACACCATTATTAAAGCAGGAATACAAACAGGCAAAAGACGCTGCACACAAGCTAAAAGGAGTACTTGCAAATTTCTCTATGACAGAAGCAAGAATTACAATAGTGGAGTTAGAGAATATGATTTTGGAAAAGAATCAAGAATTAGCAATTCAAAAATTAGAGCAGTTGGTGAATGATATAGCTACAGCTGAAGCGTTTTACCAAAATAATCTTGATCAATTTAAAAACTAGCAACATTTTATACATTCATAACAAAGGCCATTTCCTCAATAGAAGAAATGGCCTTATTTCATTTGTATTAAACAAACGAATTATTCCCACTCTATAGTTGCAGGTGGCTTAGAGCTAATGTCATAAACAACTCTATTAACACCTTTCACATTATTAATAATCTTATTGGAAATCTTTGCAAGAAACTCATAAGGTAAATGAGACCAATCAGCAGTCATACCATCAGTGGATCCAACCGCACGCAGAGCAACAACACTTTCGTAAGTTCTCTCATCTCCCATTACACCAACCGATTGAACTGGCAATAACATCACTCCTGCTTGCCATACGTCATCGTATAAGCCATCTTCAACCAATCCAGAAATGAAAATATGATCCACCTCTTGAAGAATTTGAACTTTTTCTGCAGTAATATCACCTAAAATACGAATACCAAGCCCTGGTCCTGGAAAAGGATGACGACTGATAAATTTATCTTCCAAACCCATGCTTCGACCAACACGACGAACCTCATCCTTAAAAAGCAACTTTAAAGGTTCAACAACTTTTAATTTCATATAATCAGGCAAACCACCTACATTATGATGAGATTTAATCGTTTGAGAAGGTCCTCCTGTTACAGATACAGATTCAATAACATCTGGGTAAATTGTTCCCTGCCCCAACCACTTTGCATTCTCAATTTTGTGCGATTCATCATCGAAAACCTCAACAAAAGCATTTCCAATAATTTTACGTTTCGCTTCTGGATCGGTAACACCAGCTAAAGCAGAAATAAATTTCTCACCAGCATCAACACCAGTAACATTTAATCCTAGCGTTTCGTATTTTTTAAGAACATCAGTAAACTCATCCTTTCGAAGCAGACCATTATCTACAAAAATACAATGTAAGTTTTTTCCAATGGCTTTGTGCAATAACATTGCAGCAACTGTGGAATCAACACCACCTGATAAACCAAGAATCACACTATCATCGCCCAATTGCGCTTTCAATTCAGCAACAGTAGTATCTACAAAAGCATCTGGCGTCCAATCTTGAGAACATTGACAAACGCCAACAATAAAGTTCTCTAACAATACACTACCTTCTGTAGTATGATAAACCTCTGGATGAAATTGAATTCCATAAGTAGATTCTCCTTCGACTGCAAAAGCTGCATTTTCAACATCAGATGTACTTGCAGTTACCTTATAATTAGCCGGCATTTTCTCGATGGTATCACCATGAGACATCCAAACCTGTGAATTTAAGCTAATGCCTTTCAATAACACATTACTATTATCTACAGTAGTAAGGTTGGCACGACCGTATTCACGTTTATTTGATGCCATTACTTCGCCACCAAAACAGTGTGCTAAGTGTTGAGCACCATAGCAAACTCCTAAAAGAGGTAGTTTACCTTTTATCTCCGATAAATTTGGAATTGGAGCTTTTTCATCTCGAACAGAAAAAGGACTACCAGAAAGAATAACTCCCTTAATTGACTCATCAATTTTGGGTGGGTTATTGAAAGGGTGAATTTCACAATAAACATTTAATTCACGAACTCGTCTCGCAATCAACTGCGTGTATTGTGAGCCAAAATCTAAAATCAGAATTTTTTCCTGCATAAAACTATAATTGAGGTTGTTCAGTAATTCGTTTTTAAAATCCTATTTTCTCAAACATTGCTGACATCCACCTGATAATCACCCAGAAACAAACTCCAAATAAATTATCGATGAACTATTCGATGCAATACTATTTGGCGTACAAAGATATACAAATTTTGTTCTCGCAAACTACAAAATTAAAATAGCAAAACACTAATATTAAAAAACCCTCTGTTTTAAAAACAGAGGGTTAAAATTATTTAAATTTTTTCATGAGGTCTTTTACTGCATCCTTATGAACTGTAAAGCCCATCATTTTTAATTTTACGTAATCTTCATGGAAGAAATAATACCCAAACTCAGCAGAAGTTTCATCATTATTTCTCGATCCTGAACTTGAATCTTTAATCAAATACCAATCTTTTCCAGCCTTATCCACATAGTAACCTACCAAGTGCATTCCATGATCATCGGTTGTTGAACCATTTGAAAAACGGAACTGACGCGCATCTTCATTGATATACTCCGATGGAATATCGAACGAAGGAACTATTGCACAATTGGTTGTTCTTAAAAATCCAGCTTCCGATACATCTCCACCAATACTCATAGTATAACCATTTCGAACTGATTTTTTTACCGCTTTCATATAATCCACCAAAGGAACATTATAATACTCTTTTGAATGCCACCAATTATCAGGTACTTTATATTCAACTTGTTCCCAATAAGGTTCTTGTTTGTAAGAAAGAATCTCAACGTAATCATTTGGATCTAATTTTAAATAATCAGACAAATAAGTTTGAGGAGTATATTCTTTTCCTTCAACTGTAAATTTTGTTGGAGGTGTGCCCAAATAATGATTCATGATTGCTTTAATAGTAGCTAAAGCTTCATCTTCATTCCATGCATTACTTTTCTTAAGGTCATTTAAAAAAGCCATCATTTCCTTATACATTTGCGCATGTGTATGGAATTTACGATCATTCAACAAACCTGTAAATTCACTTTGCGGACAAACACCATATTCATTCCACATTCTAGCTACAGAATTTCCTTCGGCACCTTCTTCAAAATGAGAGTCTCCTCTCTCCTGAATAAAGCGACGTGCTTTTTCTACATACTCCCAGTAAACCGTATAAAGTTCCGAAATTTTAACTTTTTTCTTGTGCAAACGATATACTTCCGATTCGTAGAACGAAGTTGTTGAAAAACACCAGCATGTTCCTGTATTACCTTGAGAAATGGTGTTTTGCGCCCATTCTGTATTATCCTTATACATCGAAACCTTATTAGGCAATTCGTAGGAGCTTTGGTCCATAAAGAACTTTTTATCCATATCCTTGCTTTCCAATTTTTCATTTACCATTCGGATATCTTTCAAAATTGAATTTTGATAATAGCCTGGTTTGTACTCTTTAAATGTTGATTTGTCTTGCTTCTGCTGTGCGATAGCCGAAGAACAAAAGGCAAATGCCATAGCGATAAATAATAATCGTTTCATTTGTGTTAGTAATTTAAGATTATGAATTGCTAAAGTAAAAAAAAACTTGATTCAAGCTTCTTAATCCCGATCAAGTACTACTGAAAACTTTTTCCCATCTTCCGCCAACATCGTTTTTGGAAATATTTCGCTTGCTTCATTTAAGTGTCCTTTAAGGTCCTTAAAACGAGCAGAAAAGTGACCAATTAATAATTGCCCTACTTTTGCTTCTAAGGCGATCTTAGCTGCCTGTTCTGCAGTGGAATGATATGTTTTCTTTGCTCTTTTTTCTTCTGATTTTAAAAATGTTGCTTCATGATATAATAAATCGACATTTTTAATAACTGAAACAATCTTCGGAAGATAGGCAGTATCTGTGCAAAAAGCATAACTTCTTGATTTTGGAGGATCCACAGTCAACTTTTCATTTGCAATCACTTCTCCATCTTCTCGAACAAAATCTTCCCCTAATTTTAGGGCATGCCTATTTTTTATTGGAACATTAAAGAACTTCAACATATCAGCCTTTAAGGTACGTGGTCTCTCCTTTTCTTTAAATAGAAATCCAGCGCAAGGCATAGCACCATGCTTCAAAGGAAAGGATTGCACTAGAACAGCTTCATCCTCGAATAAGGTTTGAATTTCCGTACCAAATATATTATGAAAGACAAGAGTGTAATCCATTCCACTCTCTAGCAGTTCCAACTGAAAACGAATTAACTTTTCCAATTTACTATGTCCATAGATGTGAAGTTCATTTTTTCGCCCTTGCAATGAGAAGGTAGAAAGCAGACCAATTAAGCCAAAAATATGGTCGCCATGCATGTGCGAAATAAAGATATGATTGATTCGGCTCATAGGAATTTTGAACCGTTTCATTTGAATTTGCGTTCCCTCGCCACAGTCTATTAAAAAGAACCGCTCAAGCACATTGAGCACTTGAGCGGTTGGAAATCTTCTGGTAGTTGGTAAAGCAGAGTTACTGCCTAAGATTGTCACTTCAAACTTCACAAACTATTTGTTTAATTCAATTTGATTTTTCATAGTAGAAACAGCATCATCCATATTGTAAGCAATATTTAGAACTGAATCTAACTGAGAAATCGAGACTAATCTTTCAACAGCAGGCTGCAAGCCATAAAGAACAAATGTTCCGTTAGCGTTCTTACACAACCTATTGGCTACAAGAATTGCACTAAGACCAGATGAATCACAATATGTACACGGCGTTAAATCTAAGAGAATATTTTTCTCACCATTACCTGAAATTAAAACCAATTCTGATTTTAAAGCCGGAGCAATATGAGTATCCAACTTGTCTTTCAATACCTGCACAAGGGTATAACCATCTTTCTTGTCAATCTTGAAATCCATATTTACCTAATTTTTAATTATTTCTCGCTAGAATCGCCTTTTTCCATTTTCGATTTCAAAGCAGCTAATTCTGATATATCACCTAAGGTAGTCTTTTCTAATGAATCTTTCATTTTTTTAACACCTTTTTTAGTGGTTTTAGCTACTTCTTTCTTCTTAGCGGTATCGTCAGCTTTTTTCACATCTTCGAAAGTTCTTGAGTGAGAAAGGATGATTCTTTTCGCAGCTTTAGAGAATTCAATAACTTTAAATGTTAACTTCTCATCAACTTTAGCTTGAGCTCCATCTTCTTTCACAAGATGACGTGGAGTTGCGAATCCTTCAACACCGTAAGGAAGAGCAATTACAGCACCTTTTTCGAAAACTTCTACGATAGTTCCTTCGTGTGTTGAATCAGTAGTAAAGATAGTTTCGAATACATCCCATGGATTCTCTTCCAATTGTTTGTGTCCTAAACTTAATCTTCTGTTATCCTTGTCAATTTCAAGAACAACTACTTCAATTTCAGCACCGATAGTAGTGAATTCTGCAGGATGTTTCACTTTCTTAGTCCAAGATAGGTCTGAGATGTGAATTAAACCGTCAACACCTTCTTCGATTTCAACAAAAACACCAAAATTGGTGAAGTTACGAACCTTAGCAGTGTGCTTAGAGCTTACAGCATACTTAGACTCAATACCTTCCCAAGGATCTGTCTTCAATTGCTTGATACCAAGAGACATTTTTCTCTCTTCGCGATCCAATGTTAAGATTTGAGCTTCTACTTCGTCTCCAACTTTCATGAAATCTTGAGCAGATCTCAAGTGCTGTGACCAAGACATTTCTGATACGTGAATTAATCCTTCAACACCAGCAGCGATCTCAACGAATGCACCATAATCAGCCATAACAACAACTCTACCTTTAACGTTGTCACCAACTTTCATTTCTGCATCTAGAGCATCCCATGGATGTGGAGTCAATTGCTTAAGACCAAGAGCGATACGTTTTTTATCATCATCAAAATCAAGGATAACAACGTTCAATTTCTGATCTAGTTCAACAATCTCGCTTGGGTGAGTTACTCTACCCCATGATAGGTCAGTAATATGGATCAAACCATCTACTCCACCTAGGTCAATAAACACACCATAAGAAGTGATGTTCTTAACAGTTCCTTCAAGAACCTGACCTTTTTCAAGCTTAGCGATAATTTCTTTCTTCTGTTGTTCCAATTCAGCTTCGATAAGAGCTTTATGAGATACAACAACATTTTTAAATTCGTGGTTGATTTTCACAACTTTGAATTCCATAGTTTTTCCTACGAATACATCGTAGTCACGGATAGGCTTAACATCGATTTGAGATCCTGGCAAGAAAGCCTCAATTCCAAATACGTCAACGATCATACCACCTTTAGTACGACATTTGATGTAACCTTTAATAATTTCGTCGTTTTCAAGTGCAGAATTAACACGATCCCATGAACGTAATGCACGAGCTTTTTTGTGTGAAAGAACTAATTGTCCTTTTTTGTCTTCCTGACTTTCAACATAAACTTCAACAGTATCGCCTACTGCTAATTCAGTGTTATATCTGAATTCGTTTAAGCTAATAATACCGTCAGATTTGTAACCAATATTGATTACAACTTCTCTTTTGTTCATAGAAATAACTGTACCGTCAATTACTTCTTTTTCAGCTACTGTAGATAAAGTTTTATCATACATTGCTTCTAATTCTGTTCTGTTTCCACCAGAGAAACCTTCTTCATTGGTGAACGCATCCCAATCAAATTCTGCATCTGGAGCAGAACTGTCTACTTTTTTGTTTTCTTCAATCATCTGTTAAATTACTGTATTACTAATAAATTAGACATTATATATAAAATTCCGTGCAAAAGTATACAAT
>JADGFH010000146.1:0-2042 GCA_016743925.1 Labilibaculum sp. | reverse complement strand
ATAAGTTACGGCTATTTTTTAATAGAATCCGTCAAAAAAGTGTTCTAAATCAATCAATAAAACCTTTTCTCTCAAAATTCCGGTTTAACGACAGCTAAAACAAATTCGCTGTAGCCTTTATATATTAAATAATCTACTATAACTTTACACCAATTCAAATAAGAAAAATCTGCCAATTTGGTATGAAGAATATTAAATAATAACAAAATGAATATCGAAAAAGAATTACATAGCAGAAGCGGTTCTATTTGTGAATTATGTGGAGCAAATAATGATCTAAAATCATTTGAGGTTAAACCATCTAATGGCACCTTAGATCAACATATATTAATATGTAATACTTGCAACAATCAAATTGAAAATCCAGAACAAACTGATGCTAATCATTGGCGCTGCTTAAACGACAGCATGTGGAGTACCGCACCTCCAGTTCAAGTTATGGCATGGAGAATGCTAAACCGATTACGTTCTGAAGGTTGGCCGCAAGATTTACTTGACATGCTCTACTTAGAAGAAGATACATTAGAATGGGCAAAGGCAACAGGCGAAGGAGAAAATGATGAAGATACAGTAAAACATATCGATAGCAATGGAGTCCAACTTCAATCCGGCGATAATGTCGTTTTAATTAAGGATCTAAACGTAAAAGGTGGTGGATTTACCGCAAAACGTGGAACTGCTGTTCGTAAAATCTCATTGGTTCATGATAACTCAGAACATATTGAAGGTCGAATAGAAGGACAACATATTGTTATTTTAACGAAATATGTAAAAAAATCTAATTAGTTTATATTTAAACCAAACAGAATAGGAATTCAATTTGGAATTTCTCTTTTTTTTCATAAAAATTAAAAAAGATTCTAAAGAGAATGTTTTATTCATATTTCAAAAACATTTCCCAAACAAATTAACACCATTCACGTATCAAAATTAGCTTTTAAGCTTAAATACCGTTAATTTAACTCTGAAAAATACAAAATCACTTAATTTTACTTAATTGTTTTAAGTGATTATTTAAAGCAATTAAAGAACATAAAAACACCGACTAATATGAACATTACAATTATTGGTACAGGTTACGTGGGCTTAGTATCCGGAACTTGTTTTGCTGAAACAGGAATTACTGTTACTTGTGTTGACGTAGATCAGAAAAAAATCGACAACCTTAATCAGGGTATTATTCCAATTTACGAGCCAGGATTGACTCCTATGGTTCAGAAAAACATGGAAAAAGGTCGTTTATCCTTCTCAACTAGTCTTAAAGATAGCATTGCTGAAGCAGACGCAGTATTTATCGCAGTTGGAACTCCTCCTGATGAAGATGGTAGTGCGGACCTTCAATATGTTCTTGGGGTTGCAAGAGAAATTGGAAAATACTCTGACCACTATATGGTTATCGTTACTAAGAGTACTGTTCCGATCGGTACAGCTAAAAAAGTAAAAGCTGCCATACAAGAAGAATTTGACAAAAGAAAACAAGATATCCAATTTGATGTTGCATCGAATCCAGAATTCCTAAAAGAAGGAGCTGCTATTGATGATTTCTTGAAACCGGACCGAGTTGTAATAGGTATAGAATCTGAAAGAGCACAAAAAGTAATGAAAAAACTTTACAAGCCTTTCTTAATGAATAATCATCCTGTAATTTTCATGGATATTCCTTCTGCGGAGATGACCAAATATGCCGCCAATTCAATGCTGGCAACAAAAATCTCTTTCATGAATGAAATTGCCAACCTTTGTGAAATTGTTGGGGCTGATGTGAACAACGTTAGAAAAGGAATTGGTTCAGATACTCGAATTGGACACAAATTCATTTACCCTGGTACGGGATATGGTGGATCTTGTTTTCCAAAGGATGTACAAGCCTTAGTTAAAACTTCTGAACAAAATGGTCATCCTCTTGAAATCCTAAAATCGGTAGAACTTGTAAACAATAGACAAAAGAGTGTATTGTATAATAAAATGATGACACATTTCAATGGCAATTTAAAAGGAAAAAAAATTGCAATCTGGGGACTATCGTTCAAGCCAAACACAGA
>JADGFH010000920.1 GCA_016743925.1 Labilibaculum sp. | reverse complement strand
AAAAAACAAGTAAAACATCAATATTTGAAATTGAATTAGATCCGTAATCCGTAAATTGGTGGCATTCGTGATTAAAAAAAAACTTGCGTATTTAAGGTACTAAGAAACTATGACGATATAACATGACCCAACTTCAAGTTGCCACCTCTGAATATCAGATGATAATGCTTTTGATTATATCATGTTATTCCTCAACGATCCCTTAAGGCGCAACAAGTTTCGGTTCTTTTCCCATTTAAATTTATCTTTTTTCGAGAGTTTTACTTCTCCCTTTATTTTCAGGTTTATCATTCCTTTTTGGGTATTGCAAACCATCCATGATATTTTGAAATTTAGCTTATAGACTTGCAACAATCTATAATATCAAATTTTCATAAATTGAATTACCGACCATATTCATTTAGCAAGTTTTCAAAATCTTCTTCGAGAGTTTTATGGGTCCTAAAATCATATAAAGTCAGTTTACGCATCATATAATAGTCCGACCAGTATTGACGAAGCGATTGAATATATTTAAGCTTGGCATTATCTTTAGAAATTTGAGAAGAAGTTAGTTTAAGAACGTCAATATTCCCTCTTTTAAAACGGGTAGATGTTAGCTCATAACCATCCATTGCCAAACTATCAGATTTTGCAGCCAACTGAACTTTGTTATATTGTAGATTAAATTCCAAAACCTTCGTTATTAAATCTTGCCTAAAAGAATTAATGGTCTGTTCAACTTTTATACGCATGATTTCCTGCTGCGATTTAGCAATCTGAAACTGCCCTTTACGCTTTCCCCAATCTAAAATAGGAATACTAATACCGAGTCCCACTTGTTCGTATTTATCAAAGTCGGGTTGATACACATTTCCGATTTTACCATTTATAGCATGACCAGCTGAATTATCATATGCCCCATCAGATTTATTGATACCGTAAGACACATTTAAATTGACCTGAAAGCGGTTTTTTGCTTTAACTTGGGCAAGCTGACTTTCTGATTCAAGCAAAGAAATATTCTGTCTTAAAACATCTGCATTCCGCTTCATGGCTAAGTCTACTGCCTTATCAACGGGCAATGTGATGTCCATGACCTTTGGTAATATAATCTCGACATCGCTTTGATTTGGAATTCGGAAAAAAGAAATAAAAGCTTCCTTACTTTTACGAAATTGAATTCTGGATTCTTCCATTCTAATTGAAGCATTATTTAAACTCAACTCCAACTCCAATAACTCTTCCTTCTGAATGGTTCCCAACTGAAAACGTTTTTTTGCCACTTGTAAAAGAGTATCTGTATTATGGTAATTGTACTCTATCATCTCTAAATCAATACCACTTATTGCTAATCCAAAGAAATAATAACAGCCCTGACTATTGATTTGTTCTACATCGTTTAGGTATTGCTTAACTGCTTGTTCGTATTTTCTAGGCTCAATTTTTCGCTCCCATTTAAATTGATTGTATCCAAATAAATCTTGCCTGTAACCAATACGATACGGAACAGAAGAAAACTGAGTAAAACCTGCTCCTCCAAAATTTTGGTTTCTATTCAATTTCGATTCTATGAAAAAGGTTCCTCCTGTTAATGCAACATTCTGAACTAATGCAAGCGATAAACCCGAACTCAGATTCTGAGTACGCACAAACATATCTGACTGAGACAAAGAGTTATACCTTAACTGACTTGCATTGCTATATGAAATCAGCTTAGAGTTTAAACTTAAAGATGGCAAGTAATTGGCTTTAAAATTCTTATGCTGCCAGTAACTACTCAAGTAATTATTTTTGATGAGAAATGATTGCAAAGATTGCGTTCGTGCTAAAACCAAAGCATCATCAAGACTTAGTTTCATTTTAGTTTGGGCAGATACACATAATGCAAGGCTTAATAAGATGAATATGGTGGTTAATCGTTTCATGGAATAGATATTTTTTAAATGGTTGATTGGCTTAATGATTATCGCAACAAAAATGATTGTCTTGTTTCTTATTCTGAGAGCTAAAAAAACTGTTGTTTACAATTTTGAAATACTCTTTCGTAAAATCAAAATTTGCCTTATCGGTAATATGCAACATATCAATTTCACCATTTTTACTTAATACAAAATAGTATGGTATACTATATCCATCCACCCCTTTTATCAGATGAGTACTTGTATATATTGGAAAATCAATTTTATATTCTTCTTTAAAAATTTTCAATTGTCTTCTATTCCCAAAACCCCCAATTACAATAAATTTCTCTTGACCATATTTTTTAATCATCGATGCAACCAAATTGATATGAGCATTAATACAAGACTCACAATTATGCACTGAAAATCGAAATACTATTTTAGTATTATCAATCAATTCAAGTAGATTCTTATTGGTACTTAAT
>JADGFH010000919.1 GCA_016743925.1 Labilibaculum sp. | reverse complement strand
GGGCCAATTCCTTTGTATAATATATAGAAACTAAACAGACCTAGAATTGTTAGGTAGTTTACTGTGGGTAATACAAAAGCAAGTGAGTTAAATAAAATCCCGGGGACAAAAGAGTATCCTACTAAGGTAAAAGCTTTAGTGAATCGTTCTTGTTTCGTTTCGTAGTGTGCAAATTTTGCAATTAGTAGTGTTGAAATATAGATTGATGCTATGGAAAATAAAAATGTTGCGCTAGCAGAGAATAAATGCATTTGAAAGTGTTGCGCAGGATTTTGCTCGAATAGTTGATAGCCTATGAAATTACAAGTACCCATCACTAAAAGTAGTGGTAGGATAAGTTGAACAAATAATTGTATGGGCGTATTTTTTTCTTGAGCAATCAGTTTCCATTCTTGCCCAGCTTGAATAAATAATTGGAATATGTGTTTATAAGTACTATAAATTGTCATATTAAAAGGAGTTGTTGGTGAATTCAAAAAACTTAAAGTAATTTTGCTGTGTTGTTCATATACAGTTGTGTCTTATTGTAAGATAAACATTATCCGGATAAAGAAAAATTGATCTCATTTAGTTTTCTCTGAATTCTTATAAAACTACTCAAATGCAAAATAATTTATTAGTCGTACTTGGAGCTACAGCAACAGGAAAAACAAGCTTAGCTGTACATTTGGCAAAAGAATTTCAAGGAGAAATTATAAGTGCCGATTCACGCCAAATTTATAGAGGTATGGATTTGGGCACGGGAAAGGATATCGAGGAGTATGTTGTAGAGGGAAAGCCAATTCCATACCATTTAATCGATATTGCAGATGCGGGCTATAAGTATAATGTTTATGAATTTCAGCGCGATTTTGTAAAAGCTTTTGAGCAGATATCAGCAAAAAATAAAATGCCGGTTGTTTGTGGTGGAACTGGAATGTACTTGGAAGCAGCTTTAAAAGGATATAAATTAATTGCTGTTCCAAAAGACCAAGCATTTCGCGATGAGTTGGAGGCAAAGTCATTAGACGAATTGGGAGTAGTTTTGCGTTCTTATAAAGAAGTGCATAACAACTCCGATTTAGAAACGCAGAAACGAGCGATTCGTGCTATAGAAATAGAAAGATATTATGCTTCCAATCCGAAAATTGAATTGAATTATCCAGATTTGAATCCGTTGTTGATAGGCATTAAATTTGATCGTGAAGATCGAAGAAAGAGAATTTCTCAGCGTTTAAAAGAAAGATTAAATTCTGGAATGGTAGAAGAGGTTGAAGGCTTGATTAAATCGGGTGTTTCTCCAGAAGATTTAATCTATTATGGCTTAGAATATAAGTTTTTAACACAATATGTAGTTGGTGATTTAACTTATGATGAGATGTTTTCCAGACTCGAAATTGCCATACACCAATTTGCCAAACGGCAAATGACTTGGTTCCGAAAAATGGAACGAAGTGGTTCTAATATCCATTGGTTAGATGGATTTATGTCTTTAGAGGAGAAAATTCAAAAGGTAAAAGAATTCTCGCTTTAATCGAGATACTTTTCAATTTCTGAAAATGATATTCTTTTAATTCCCTTTTTTGTCCAATTTTCAAAGGGTAGAGGTATATTGGGGAGTTCTTTTATTGCGTCCTCAATTACAAAGACTGATATATTTCGATCAGCCAAGCCTATTGCAGCACGATCTACACAAACATTGGTTGTAACGCCATAAATAAATACCTTTTTAGGATTAATTTGCTTGACGATAGCTTCTGTATTTGGATTTCCTTCAAACACATCAAAAGCATCTTTTCGGATGATAATATTTCGTTGTTCTGTGAATGATTTTATTTCATTCTCTGAGTATATCTGGTTCCATAAAACCTCTGCAAACGGATTTGTAGGATTGGTTTCGTCAATATAATCAGCTCCCTTAGTATTCGCCATGCAATGCTCTGGAAATGTGGTAATGAAATCTGGGTTGTTTGAGAGTTCACCTGAATTTTCAAAATGAAAATCTGCAGAATTTATAACTTGTATGTTTCGCGTGCTAGCAAAAGAGGTAATTTGCTTTAGTGTTGGTTGAATTGATTCAGCGCCAGGAGCATAAAGTTTTCCTTTGGCATTCATGAAATCAATTTGTGTGTCAACATTCCAGAATAAAATATCTTTTGTAAACATAGCTTCTTTCTTATTTAGATTAGAGTACGATACAATATTACAACAGCAATAAAAGATATCAAAACAGAATGATCGATTTACTCAGATAAGATATCGGAAAATTATTGGCTTTTAACCGGGGAATTGCTTCTGACAACGAATATTTTTTAAGGAATCTCAATTCTTTTCTACTTTACCTTTACAATTTAGAAGTAAGATAGTTAAAAAAAAAAAAAAAAAACATAT
>JADGFH010000918.1 GCA_016743925.1 Labilibaculum sp. | reverse complement strand
TGAAAAAAATATCAAGTTAATTAAGATTAAGCTAAAATTAGTTAAATGAGAAAATTAGTGTTTTTTACATGTTTGTTTGTAATTCATCTTATTACACATACAGAAGGTAAAGGTACCAAATGGAACCTAATTAATAATGATGGGATAGAATGGAAAATTGGTAACAATCTTCCGCATGCTGACCATATTGAAATGAGTGGAAAATTTATGTCATCAGTAATTCGCTATGGAGTTCGTAAGGATAAATCTTTTCATTTCAGTCGAAATTTGGTTTGGCCAATGCTTCGGACAATTCCCAATGATACTCATGCTAGTTTAACAAGAGCTTTTAATATTGACGTGGTAAAATGTTTGAATATTGATGAAGAAAATGTAAAAAAGGAGATTGTAAAGCGCGTTTCGTTAGATGGAAAACTCACAGTTTCATGTCAACTTACTAAAGAAATTCATATAGTACATACACATTCCCCATCGGTAGATCTTCCTGTTTTTTGTGAAAAATATGTGTTAACGAATAAGGGGGATAAGAATCGAACAATCGAAATTCCTCAAATTCATAAAACGATAAATACAAAGAAGGAAGATGGTGTTGAAGGAAGTTATCAGCTCGATTTTGAAACGGTGGGTGCTGCTACAATTAATTTAAAACCCGGAGAATCATATCCATTTTATGTGACTATTCGAGGAAACTATTTTAAATCCGTTGATGTTGAACAGGAACTTAATAAGCGAACTGTATTTGTGAATCAGTTATGGAATAAGCTAGTATTAAATACTCCCGATAAAGTATTGAACTGTGCTTTTGCTTTCGCAAAAATAAGAGCATCAGAAAGTATTTACCAAACTAAAGATGGTCCAATGCATAGTCCTGGTGGATTGCATTATTATGCTGCCATATGGGCAAACGATCAGGCAGAATACATTAACCCGTTCTTTTCGTATTTGGGTTATTCTTATGGTGCCGAATCAGCCATCAACTCTTATCGCCATTTTGCTCGATTTATGAATGATGAGTATAAATTCTTACCCTCTTCAATCATTGCTGAGGAATTGATGTCTGGGACAGCAAAGGAGATCGAGGAGATGCAGCAATGATTGCTTATGGAGCATCACGCTTTGCCCTTGCTTATGGGGATCAGGCAATTGCTAAAGAATTGTGGCCTTTAATCGAATGGTGTCTTGAATTCAGTAATCGTAAATTAAATGATGGCGGAGTTGTTATGTCAGATACCGATGAATTGGAAGGACGCTTCCCAACAGGTGATGCGAATCTATGTACATCTTCATTATACTACGATGCCCTAATTTATGCTGCTGCCCTTGGAAAACAACTGGGAATTACGAAAGCCAAAATTAATCGGTATAAGAAGCAAACTACAGCATTAAAAAGTTCAATTGAGAAATACTTTGGAATTAATGTGATGAGCTTTGATACCTATCAGTATTATGCTGGCAATACAAAGTTACGTTCGTGGATAAGCATTCCATTAACAGTTGATATTTTTGATCGTAAAGAAGCAACTATTGATGCCCTATTCTCGCCTCAGCTGTGGACTGATGATGGCATAGCTACAGAGTCTGGCGATATGACATTCTGGGATCGTGCAACTTTATATGGCTTGCGGGGAACTTTTGCCGCCGGAGAAACAAAACGAGGTCTTGAATTTCTAAAATACTACTCCAAACGTCGCCTGTTAGGTGAGCATGTTCCTTATCCAGTTGAAGCCTACCCTGAAGGCGGACAAAGGCACCTATCTGCCGAAAGTGGATTGTACTGTCGAGTGTATACCGAAGGCTTATTTGGAATTAGGCCAATTGGTTTAAATTCATTTAAATTAACTCCTCAACTTCCTGCAGAATGGAATGAGATGAGCTTAACGAATATTCATGCTTTTGGAAAAGTATTTGATATTGAGATAGAAAGAATTGGACAGAAACTTCAAATATCAATTTTAATAAATGGGCAGACATTCGAGCAAAAGAAGATACATTCCGGAAATTCATTGGTCATCAGGTTTTAGTAAAAAAATTACATCAATGAAAATTGAATGATTGGTATTAAAACCACTATATTAATCTCATTTTTGAGCATTTAATTTATAGAGGCTGCCTCTGTATTTAGATTGATTTTTTGTGACTCAATGTCATGAAAAGCTAATAATATGAAATAATTCTCGCGGGCTTGCCGCAAAGATTATTTACTTTTAAAAATTGATAAATAACAAAAATGAAGCAAATTTCTTTACTATTAATTATTGTTTGTGGTCTTTTAGCTGGATCTCAAGTTCATGCTAAATCAGCTTATACTAATGCTTCTAAGCGAAAAACGGTATTGTCAAATACTTCATATTATATCAATCCTGTTTCGGGA
>JADGFH010000917.1 GCA_016743925.1 Labilibaculum sp. | reverse complement strand
GAGCAGCATAAGGGATTTATTGGTCATATCTCAAATAACAGTCAGAAACTACTAAAGTTGATAAATAATCTTATTGATGTTTCTAAAATGGAAACAAATCAACTTGCAGTAACAAAAGCGGAATTTGTTTTAAATCCTATAATTAACGATTTATTCAAGGCTTACAAGAGCAATTCAGCTATTAATTCTGATCTAGATTTACGTTTAAAAGTCCCTCTTAATAGCGAGAATATATCTATATTCTCGGATAAAAATAAGATTATTCAAATACTTGATAATCTAATAGATAATGCCATTAAATTTACAACAAGTGGCATTGTTGAAATAGGTTATTTCATTGAAAATGATAAAGATCCAGTATTTTTCATAAAAGATACAGGAGTAGGAATTTCTCTTGATAAACAGAGTGCGATTTTCGAAATATTCAGACAAGGAGAAGATAGTTCGACAAGAAAGTTTGAAGGGTCTGGGATCGGGTTAACACTTTGTAAAAAATTAGTTAAACTTTTAGGTGGTGAAATTTGGTTTGATTCAAAAGCGGAAATAGGATCAAATTTTTATTTTAAATTGCACGATTCTATAAAATCAAATCACCAGTTATTAAACCATTCAAAAGACAATGAATCTTCTGAAATTAAAGCAATTGAATTTCCTAATAGAAATGTTCTAATTGCTGAAGATGTTAAGTCCAATTTTAATTACTTAAACGCAATTATTGAATTAACTGATGCCAAGGTAATTTGGGCTAAAAATGGTGCAGATGCTATTGAAATTTGCAAATCTAACGAACAAATAGATTTAGTTCTAATGGATATTAGAATGCCAGAAATTGGTGGCTTAGATGCGATTAAACAAATCAAGGAAATAGATTCAACAATTCCTGTTATTGTTCAAACTGCATTCACTTTAAACAATGAGAAAGAGGAATGCTTTGCAGCCGGTGCTGATGATTTTATCACAAAACCGATTGATCCACATAAGTTAATAGAAATTCTACAAAAATTCTTATAGATAGACCCAAATATAAGATTAAGTGTCTCTTTCCAAATAACTAAAAAAGTCTTATAATTCATATTAAGTTAAATGAATAATTTAAAATAAAAGGAAGCTAAAAACTTCCTTTTATTTAGATATGAATTTTATGAATTACTCAATACCTTCCAATTGAGTCTTAACCTCATTGTACTTTTCAAGATACTCTGGTTTTTCATTTCTTAATTTGAAATATAACTCTTTCAAAGTAATTAATGAATTCTTTTCTCCTGGCTGAAGTTCAAGCGCTTTTATGAAATAAGGAATTACGCCTTCGTACTCTGTGTAAACTGTTTTGATAGCTGCGTTATACTTCTTAGCATCCATAATCTCGTTAGCTGCCTTATGGTTTGTAATCGCCGCATTAAGCTTAAGTAAACCAAGATTGTACTGTGATGTAAAATCTTTAGGGTCTAGGTCTAAAGATTTAGTATACATCTCTTCAGCTTTTGCAAAATCTTCAGTTTTCTCATACAAAGTTCCTTTAGCTCTATAGAATGAACCATTTGTTGGATCTAATGCAATTGCTTTATCAAGGTAATTTGCTGCTTTTTGAGGCTCTCCACTCAACATGTAATGGTTAATTAATTCAACCAACATCCATGAATCATTTGGAAACAACTCAAAACCTTTGTGAAGATATTTAACACCTTCTTCTTTTTTATCAGCATCAGTTAATACCTTAGAAAGGTTTGCATAAGATTTAGCTCCTCCATAATTGTATTCTATGGATTGCTTGTAATATTTAGCTGCCTTCTCAAGCTCATTTGCTTTTTGAGCAGTCATACCAGCGTTAAAGATAACAGCAGTATCAACTACTTGATTGTCTTTAAACATATCCATACCTTCAATTTCTAAAACTCTTTCAAAAGCTTTCAATGCTCCTGGAAAGTCGCCTTTATTGTATAGATTAACAGCCTCATTAGTATAATCAGGAATCATATTAGTCATCTGAGCTGTTACAGGCTTCTTCATTTTCCCTTTTACGTCCAATTCCAAAGCTTTCATATAAGCGTCAAAGGCAACATCAAGTGCATTTTCAGAAAGTGCTTTATATGCAGGAAGTGGGCTTTCAAATATTCCTTGGTAAACTTTACCTTTTACAAGATAGGCCTTAGCATATGCTACGCATTTTTCATTTTTAATTCCTTCATCAATAGCTTCCTTAGCTTTATCCAACTTCCCAGAAGTAAGATAATTCTGTGCTCCAGTAACCTTGCTTTTTTGTGCGCTAACACTTGCAACACACATAAGCATAACTAGAATGAATGATAATTTTCTCATAATCAATGTTTAGTTTTAATAACAATCTTGGACAAAAATAATTTATTATTTAATAT
>JADGFH010000145.1 GCA_016743925.1 Labilibaculum sp. | reverse complement strand
GCCTATTGTTACGATTACAACGGTATATCCAGGAGCTACACCTGCTGAAATTGAATCTGAAATTACAGATAAAATTGAAAAGGAGATTTCGACGATTAATGGTTTAAAAACACTTAAATCTTATTCTCAATATAATGTTTCTATTATTAGCGCCGAATTCAATATGAATGTTGAGCCAACGGAAGCGATAAGGAAATTGAAAACTAAGGTTGATATGGTTTTACCAAAGCTACCTAGTGAAGCTAAGAAGTCGTCAATCGAACTGTTCGATCCAAATTCTGCACCCGTTATTAGTCTTTGCATTTCAGGCGACATGGAAGGCTACGAAATGTTTAATTATGTAGATAATAAAATCAAAGAGCAATTATCGCGAATAAAAGGTGTTTCTAAAGTCGAAATAAAAGGGGCCGAAAAGCGAGAAGTTAAGATCTTGGCTGATATGTCAAGTTTGTACGATTTGAAAATGAATCTTACAGATATTTCTGAGCAGATTAATGCCACCAATAAGAAAATTTCGTCAGGTAGTTTTGTTAACCAAGTAAGCAGTTTTGCCATAGAAACGGGGAAACAATACAACAAGATTGAAGCTTTATCTGATGCTTGTATCATTTCGGGAGAAGGAATCAGTCATATTTCTGATTTTGCAATTGTGCATGATTCAATTAAAAAGAAGGAGTTTAAATCTAGCTTTTGGGATCTTGCTAACAATAAAAAGTATGAGAATATACTTGATATTGGTGTTCTGAAAACAAAATCGTCGAATGCTGTTAAAATCGCTGATGAAGTAAAAGAAATGTTGCCTGAAATTGAAGCGAGCTTGCCTGAAGGTATGCACCTTACAATTGCTAGCGATCCATCGGATTATGTGCAGAGTTCTGTAGATGATGCTTTAATGAATGTGATTTTGGGGATTCTGATTACTGCATTTATCCTTTATTTCTTCCTTAGTGATATTCGTTCTGTTCTCGTAGTTACGATTTCTATTCCGGTATCTCTAATTGCTACGTTCATGGCTATTAATTCATTTGGAGGATCATTAAATATGATGACACTTATGAGTTATGCCGTGGCCATTGGAGCCTTAATATCCAATTCGATTGTTGTAATTGATAATATTTTGCGATTACGAAACCAAGGAATGGAGATTAAGGAAGCTGCAGTTAAAGGAACAGAAGAGGTTATGATGGCTGTAATTGCTTCTACAGGAACCAACCTAGTGGTATTTTTACCAATTGCATCCATGACGTCTATGGTGGGAGCTTATTTTACGGAATATGCCTTAACTATTTCAGCAGCAACTGCTATTTCATTAGTCGTTTCTTTCATGTTAACACCGATGCTATCGAGTATCATGTTTAAGAAAGACGTTAAATCTACCATGTTTTCGAGAAGAATGAATTCTTTCTTTACCTGGTTAGAAAATGGATATGAAAAATCTTTGGAGAAATTGATTTCAAGTAGAATAAAGCCTTTTCTGCTTTTTGGAGGAACAGTGCTTGCCTTGTATTTTAGCTCTTTTCTTTTATCTGAGATTGGTTTTGAATTCTTCCCAAAAGAAGATAGTGGCGATGTATTTGTTGAGTTGGAAATGCCTACAGGAACATCATTGGAAGAAAACGCTAGAATTTTATCAGAAGTAGAGACTAAAATTGCGGCGCATCCTGAAGTCTTAAGTCTGTTGAGTACGGTAGGCGAGAAAAATGGAAATGCTCGTGGAACTAATTTATCGAAAATAAAGATTAAACTTAATTCAAAAAATGATAGAGATATTTCCAATCAGAGAATTTCTGAACTCATATTAAAAGAGTTAAATGCTATGCCTAAGGTTCGACCAGTTGTGACCGTTACAAAATCGGACGAAAGTGCGCCTTTGCAGATCCAATTGCAATCTTTAGATAAAAATGCTTTAAGTGAAGCAAATGATATTGTATTGAATAAATTAAAATCCTTGGATTGTATTTTAAATGCAGAATCAAATTATCGTGCAGGAAATTCATTAATTCAGGTTCAACCAAAGGAATTTATGGTTGCAGAAACAGGTTTGTCTCCTTTTATAATTGCTGTAAATATTAGAGCTGCAATTAATGGTGTAAAAGCTTCGGTATTAAAAATTAAAGGAAAAGAATATGATATTACAGTATCTTATCCTCAAGAGCAGATCAATACCTTGAATAAAATTAAACAGATTCCAATTTTTGTAAACGGTAACAGTTATGTTCTAAGTCAATTAGCTGATATAAGTTTTGGGGATTCTCAATCACAAATACAGCATTTAGATAAGGTTAATACCATTGAGATTAATGCAACACAATTGTCATCAATTGCTCAGGGGGAAGCTAGCTCTCTTATAAATGAAGCATTGGAAGCTACAGAACTACCCGTAGGAGTTACATACAAATGGGGAGGGGACATTAAGATGATGAATGAAACCATGGCTGACATGGGGATAACCTTTACGATTGCGCTTCTTTTAATGTATATGCTATTGGCATCATTACTCGAAAGTTTTTGGCATCCTGTTGTTATTTTCACTACAGTACCAATGGCAATGATTGGTGTCTTTGTGTTTATGTACCTAACTGGTTCGTCAATTAATATCATGAGTTTGATGGCAGTAATTACCTTATTAGGATTAGTGGTAAATGATAGTATTCTGATTCATGATTATACCCAGCAATTAAAGCAAAAATTCCAATTGAAGAAAGCTGTACTTACGGCATGTAGAACAAAACTGAAGACGGTTATTATGACTACTGTTGCTATTATTGCTGGTATGCTTCCCAATGCCTTATTAACGGATAGTGCTGGTGCCGAATTTAGAACCCCTATGGCAATTGTTACCATTGGTGGAATGGTGACAGCGACTATCCTAACCTTGTATCTGGTTCCTTCCCTTTTCTATTTAATACAGAACAAGAAAAGTAATTTAATAAATAATAAATAATAAATAAGCAGATGGAGAAGGTATTTTTTTTAGGATTAATCATCGTGACTTTATTGCCACAAAAAGTTCATTCTCAAAACTCATCAGATCTTCTAGGTAAATGGGATGTCGAATTTGTCGATTCCAAGGAAAAAGCTGTTTATGAGTTTAAATATGAAAACAATATTCTACTTGGATATTGCATTTCTTTTACGGACGAAAAAGGAAAAGTGGATTTGGAAGTATCTGAAGTTTTAAGCGAGGTAATATTTGAAGATGATTGATAAGACACGAATTGATGCGAAATATTCATATCTGTTCTATTCAGGAAAGGAAATATGGAGAAAAGTAATTACGACTAGATCATAAGATTTAGCATATCAATATAGGGATGGGGGGAAATAGAATTTAATAAGCATTGAGTTGTAGTGGGTAAAATGCCATTCTTTTCATTTCCCCCTTAATTTCTATCAAAACGATAAAATGATTGGATTACAAAGAGTCAAAAATGCAGCATCTACAATATTCACTTGGATTTTGGCGATCACATTATTACAATTAACTCAGTTTACACAAAAACAAGGAGAGGAATCATTAGTAGAAACCTGGCTTTCAGTTCTTATTGTAGGTGTTCTATTTGGAATCAATTTTACTTTGATAAGTAATGAACTAAGAAAGAGGAAGCAATCTATTAACGAAATGTCTTATGGTGGATTGATTTTGATCTATGCTCTAATTCACATGGTTTCCTTCGCGATATCCATGCTAATTATTATTGTTATATTGGGATTACTGGATAATTCAAATAAAACAAGCGATTTAATTAATGAAATTTCAGTTTTTATATGGTCAATTGATATACTTAAAGTATATCTGTATACCTATGTTATTAGTATTGGTATTTTTTTGGTGAGAATTGTAAATCAGAAGTTTGGACCTGGAGTGTTAAAGGGTTTAATTTTAGGAAGATACAGAAAACCTAAAGAAGAGAAGCTAATGTTTCTGTTCATGGATTTAAAATCTTCAACTACATATGCAGAAAAATTGGGACATGTAAAATATAGTGAAATGATTCAGGATTGCTTTTCTGATTTAACGAAAGCAGTGATCGATAATCATGCTAGAATATATCAATATGTAGGAGATGAGGTAGTTTTGGTTTGGAAATATGATGAAGGAGTTAAAAATAGTTTTCCTATAAAATTATTCTTTCAGTTTAAAGAAACACTTCAGAATAAAGCAAATTACTATCAGAAAAATTATGGTTTTATTCCAGAGTTCAAAGCTGGTTTAAATGGTGGTACTCTAATGGCTGCCGAAGTTGGAGTTGTTAAAAGATCAATAGCTTATCATGGAGATGTGATAAATATTGCATCAAGAGTCCAAAATCTTTGCAATCAACTTAATAATGAATTTTTAATAACCAAGAATGTTGTGTCTGATTTACCCGATATATTATCAATCTATTACCTGTTTGTTGATTGCAAAAAGTTAAAAGGGAAACAAAAAATGATTAATATTTTCGGAGTACACAAGTTAGAGTAATAAATTACATTTTCAATTTTATGATAAAAAGAATAGTATTTTTAATTGGCTTGTTTCTGATAAGTTACAGCCAATTGTTTGCACAAGATGATGAATTATTTGGTTTTAATTTCACGTATTCAGGAAAGGGAAAAACTCAACTACAAGATGAGATTTCGGTACAAAAATATGAATTGTATTTTAATTTGCCAGTTGAAACGAAACAAAAGGACACCTACTTGATGCATGGTTTAGAGTTGGGTAGTTCGAATGTGAAATTTGGAAATTCTATTGCCAAAGAGTTTAAAGTGAACCGTTTTCATAAATTGTCTTATTTGTTTTCAATAATGAAACCCATTAAGAACGATTGGTATTTGACTGCAGGAGTTGGACCTTATGTTTATTCTAATTTTGATTCTGGTCTTAAAACAAGAGAACTAAGTGGAACAGGATATTTGATGTTCTCAAAATTGTTAGGAAAGCGTAAACAATATGAATTGACTTTGGGAATGATTTACCATCCATCTTTGGGTTTTAATTCTCCTCTACCTTTGGTTGGTGTAAATTGGAAACCCAATAAATTATGGAATATTAGTTTTGGTTTTCCTGATTTTAGTATTGAGTACAATATTTTTGAAAGTACAACAATTGGTACAAATCTATTTGTAAATGGAGATCAATTTACCTTAAGTGAAGATGAAAAGATATTTGAAGTTGGGCAAATACACCTTTCAAGTAAAGTGTCTGATACGGAAAAATTTAAGGTAAATAAATTTAGCTATACAGAATATGGTATTGGATTTCATATAAAACAGAGAATTATTAAAAAATTTCAATTTATAATAAATTCGGGTTACAGTTTCGATCGAAAATTTGAATTAAAAAAGGGAACAAAAAAACTGATTGATGTTAAGCCTAAGGATAAATATTTTATACAAGCAGGTATCTCATTTTTAATGTAACAAAGCAATTTAGTGCGTTTTTTTACAAAAAATTAGCTTCGAAATATGTGGTGTGTTTGAAGTTAATATTGTGGATGTTATTGTAAATAGTAAGACTATTTGATTGCTTTTCTAAACTCCTTTGTCTCATATTTTGAGATAAAGGAGCTTTTTATGTGATATTTTTTGGTGAATTTACCCTTTATCATCATGTTTAATCATTGTGTCGTAACAAGTTTTAAGCATGATCAAAAGGAGGTTGTTTGAATATGTGCATCCTTATCTTTCTGGATGTTAATTGTTTGTGTTGTTTTTTTTAGGAGCCATTGTATGAAGGTAGAAATGCTTTAAACGAAAAAAAGATTTTTTTTATTCACCCATTTATAAATTTGTGCGTGTAATTAATTGATGTATTTGTATTTTGCGCCCTTGTTTTGCCAAATACAAGAATAATGGAAGAATATTTAGAAAATTGAAAGTCTTTTTTATTGAAGAAATTACTCTTAAATAAAATAATTTTAGAAACCCTCTTTAACGAAAATTATAAGGGTTTGTATTACCATGCTTTGAGTTTTATTAAAGATGAAGATGCATCTAAAGATCTTGTTAATGATGTGTTTGAATACTTTTGGATAAATAGAAAAGAAATTGATATTTCTTATTCAGCCAAATCACTTCTCTATAGTATGGTTAGGAATAGAGCCATTAATTATTTGAGGCACGAAGATGTAAAACGCCGACATGCTGAATTTAAGCTGTCGAGTATTAATCTTGAAGAGCAAGATTATGAAGATTATGATCCTTTAGTGGATAAAATTAAAATGGCTATTGGAGATCTACCTCCCAAAGGTAGAGAGGTTTTTGAGATGTGTTTTATACAGAATTTTTCTTACAAAGAAATTGCTGAAGAACTTGATGTTTCTGTTAATACTGTGAAAACCCATATTTCAAAATCACTTAAGAAATTGCGAGAGCAATTCACCGAAGATATTCTTTTGTTTTTTCTTTTCTTAAAAAAATAAGTTGACGAGTCACCCATTTCATTTTTCACTTGTGTTATATGCAGACACATGATAATTTGAAATGAAAAAAAATAAACTCGAACATATTCAGGAGGTACTTTCAGTATTGGAAAATCCTCAAAAATACAATTCTAGTTTCTTTATAAAATATGCTGATGATCTGGAAATGCTGGATTTGTATGAGGAGATGAGGAAGTATAAAGAAGCTGGCCTTTCGTTAAATCAAGTTTCTGAACCTGATGTGAAATTACAATGGAATATACTGAGTAAAAAAATACAACCTAAAAATACGTGGACAGTATTTACGGCTATTGCTGCAAGTGTCGTTATTCTGTTTACTATTGGTTTTCTGTTAACGACAGATTGGAATGCAGACCTAACTTCTCACATGGCACAAAGCAAGCTTGAAATTGCACCATGTGAAAGCCGTGCCATATTAATTACATCCGACGGACAAAAAAGTTTCTTAGATACTGACAATTCTATTTTAATTAAAGAGAAGCAAGGCATTGATATTGTTTCGATTAATAAAAACACACTTTCGTATCAGGCTGGTGCTTGCGAAGATACGTTACGAGAAAAGAATGCCTACAATACAATTAAGATACCTAGAGCAGGAGAATACCAATTGATCCTATCTGATGGAACTAAGGTGCGTTTGAATTCTGAAACAGAATTAAGATACCCTTTAAAATTTGCAGGAAAACAAAGAGTGGTTGAGTTAATCGCTGGTGAAGTTTATTTTGATGTGGTGAGTAATTCTAAGAAACCTTTTATCGTAAAAACAAAAGATGTAGATACGAGAGTTTTAGGGACAAAGTTCAATGTATCGGCATATCCTAATGAAGATTTAAATATCACTTTGGTTGAAGGAAAAGTGAGTTTAAATAACAAACGATCTAAAGAAGAGCATTTACTTGCTCCTAGTGAAAATGCTAAGCTTAAATTGAATGATTCTCAAATTTCTATTGCGAAGGTTGATGTGAAAAAGCATGTTGCTTGGATCGATGGTTATTTCTATTTCGAAAAGGAACGTCTGGAGGATATGTTAATGAAGTTGGAACGTTGGTATGATTTTAAGGTCTTTTATCAAAATTCTAAAGTGAAGGATTATGTGTTTAGAATGCGAGCGGATAGAAATTTGCCATTCGATAAGGTTTTAGATCGTTTGGAGATGACTGGGAAAATTAAAATAGAGATAAATGGTAAAGCATTATTGGTTTCTGATGTGGAACGCCCCGATAAATAAACCCCATTATATATAAATTAAAAAAGGGATAGTTAGTGCTATCCCTCAAATAACCGTTCATCATTGGTGTGATGAGCAATTGTTTAATCTTCATTTCAAATTTATGAAAAAAAAATCAACTTGCCTGTCCTTTTTTGGAGATTGGGAGAAAAATCGACAGTGGCTTATGAGACTAACTGTATTGAAATTGTTATTACTGATGAGTTTATTAAGCTCTTTTGGTCGAGTAAACTCACAAATGATCATTTCTAAGTTAAAGCTAGAGGAGGTTGAACTTTCTAAAGCTTTGGAAAAGGTTGAACAATTAACAGCGTATGACTTTGTTTTTTCTTACGACGATGTGGAAGGTTACAAGGTTACAGTTGACATTGTAGGCAGAACTCTTGAAGAAAGTTTAGATGAAATTTTGAAAGGTTTGCCTTTTGAATACAAGACAGAAGGGGATATTGTAATTGTATCTCTTAAAGGAAATGGCGCTACTGATCAAACTCAACAAGAAAAGAAAACCATCAAAGGACAAGTTGTAGATGAAAATGGTCAACCCTTGCCAGGTGTAACTGTTATTGAAAAAGGCACCACAAATGGAGTTTCAACAGGTATGGATGGCGAATTTAATCTAACGGTAAAAAACGCTAATGCAGTACTAGTAGTTTCATGCATTGGAATGAAATCAAAAGAAATTAAACCTAATGGTAAAGGTTCATTTGAAATTATACTTCAAGAAGACACACAAACTTTAGGTGAAGTAACAGTAACTACAGGTTACCAGAAAATCGATCGAAAACTTTTTACGGGAGCTGCATCTAAAATTAGTGGTGCAGAATGTAAAGTTGAAGGAATCGCTGATGTTTCTCGAATGTTGGAAGGTAAAGTCGCAGGTGTTTCAGTTCAAAATGTATCTGGAACATTTGGTGCAGCTCCTAAAATTCGTGTCCGTGGTGCTTCTTCTATTTATGGTGATACAAAACCTCTTTGGGTTGTAGATGGTGTTGTTCTTGAAGATATTGTAGATGTAAGTCCAGATGAATTGTCTTCAGGAGATGCTTCAACTTTGATTAGTTCGTCTGTTGCAGGTTTAAATGCTGAGGATATTGAAAACTATCAAATTCTAAAAGATGCTTCAGCAACAGCTCTATATGGTGCTCGCGCTATGAATGGTGTTATTGTTATTACTACCAAGAAAGGATCTCAAGGAAAAATTAAAGTTAATATGTCTAGTGAAATTACGATTAGAAGAAAACCTTCTTATAATGATTACGATGTATTGAACTCTAAAGATCAAATGTCAATTTTCCAAGAACTTGAGAGAAAAGGGTGGCTTAATTATGCTGACTTAAAGCGAGTGAAAAATGGAGGAGTGTATTATAAAATGTACAATGATATTAGTACATATGATGATGCCAGTGGTGCATTCTTATTAGGCAATACGCAAGCTGATAAAATCAACTATTTAAAAAACTATGAATTGGCAAACACAGATTGGTTTAATGAGCTATTTACCAATAATGCTAGTCAAACACATAGTTTAAGTTTATCTGGAGGTGGTGAAAGAAGTAAATTTTATGTGTCGTCGTCTTATTTAAATGATGCTGGTTGGACAATTGCTGATAAGGTTAATAGATATACATTAAAAATGAATGGTAGTTTTGACTTAACCAAAAAGTTAACTATCGGAATACAAAGTAATATCTCAAAAAGAACACAAAAAGTACCTGGGACTTTTGGTAGAAGCGAGGATAGAGTCAGGGGAACTATAAATAGAGATTTTGATATAAACCCATTTAGTTATGCTCTTAATACATCACGAACAATAACGCCAAGACAAAAAAATGGTGAATTGGATTATTTTCGTCTTAACCGAGCAGATTTTAACATTCTTGATGAGTATAAAAATAACTTGTTAGATTTAAATTTACTAGATGTTAATGCCCAGATTAATGTAAATTATAAATTCTCGAGTAAGCTAAATGTTAGATTTGATGGTTCTATAAGAAATGTTTTAAATCAGAACATTCATAAGATTAAAGAAAACAGTAATGTTGTTAAATCTTATAAAGCTGCTGATGATGCAACGATTCGTTCTATCAATAAATTTTTATATCAAGATCCTTCAAATCCTAATGAAGAAAAACAAATTGTTCTTCCATACGGTGGCTTCTATTTGCAAGATAACAACGAATTAACAAGTAGTTATTTTAAGACTGTAATGAACTACAACAATACGTTCAACGAAGTTCATAGTTTAAATGTGTTGGCAGGTGGAGAGCTTAAATCTTCTGAAAGAGAAAATACTTATTTTAATGGTTACGGATATCAATATCAAAAAGGTGGTACTGTTTTTACAGATCATTTAATAATGAAACAATTGATTGAAGCTAACTTCCCTTATTTTGGTAATAGTAAAGGTGTAAATAAGCATGTTGCGTGTTTTACCAATGTTGGATATGCTTATAAAGGTAAATATTTGGTTAATGGTACTGTTCGTGTAGATGGTAGTAATCAACTTGGAAAATCTAAAGACTCAAGATATTTACCTACATGGAATGTTTCAACAAAATACAATATTAGCGAAGAAGATTTCTTTCAAGAATCTACTTGGTTGTCATTTTTAGCAGTTAGAGCAACATATGGATTAACAGCGATCATGGGTCCAGCTCCTAACTCTTCAGTAATACTTCAAAACAACATTTCTTTTCAGCAGTTTCAACATGACAAAGAACCTGAATTAAGAATACAAGCCTTAGAAAATAAAGATCTGACTTGGGAAAAACAATATGAAGCCAATTTTGGTTTAGATGTAGGAATATTTAATAACAGAATTAGTTTATCTACAGATGTTTATTTTAGAAATGCGTTTGATTTGATCGCTCCGGTTAAAACCTCTGGTATTGGTGGTAAGTACTGGAA
>JADGFH010000144.1 GCA_016743925.1 Labilibaculum sp. | reverse complement strand
AACAGAACCCAAATATATTGTTCCATTGGAATGTTTGTAGCCCGATTTATAATTAAATTGATTGGTAGGAAGACCATCCTTATTTGTAAATACCCTTAACTTATCGCTGGATGGATAATAACATACCAAACCATTGTTCGTTGTAAACCACAAATTTTTATTATCATCCTCAATAATTGAATATACAGTATTATCAGGCAAACCAGTACCATAGTCAAAATGTTTACGAACTTCATTGGTACGAGGGTCAAAACAAAATACACCGTCTTCAAGAGAACCAATCCAAATTAAACTATCAGCCGACTGAGCAAGTGATATAACTTTATACGGAAGCTTTTGTGACGATTCATTTATAAGTTTATTTACACTTATAAATGAATCTGTATTAATTGTGCGCTTAAATAGACCACTTTCCCAAGTACCTACCCAAATGGTTTCATCAAAAGTTTGAATAATCGTATGACAAAAACCCATATTAGTCTCTACTTTGGGCCTTTCAAATAAATTTGTTTTCTCATTGTAATAACATAATCCAGAAGAAGTTCCTATCCAAACTTGACCATGATTATCAGTGCATAAGGCATAAATGCTATTAGATGGTAAACCCCAACTTGAATTTTCTCTAGAATAATGAGTGAACTGTTTATTTTCATAAAGGTTTAATCCTCCAAGATATGTACCTATCCATAATCTGTCTTTTTTATCGACAGTAAGAGAATGTACATTTACATAACTTAAACCCTTGGGTCCAGATTTTGAATAATGTGTTATTTTATTTGTATGCGTATTTAAATAATTAATGCCGGCGTCTTCCGTCCCTATCCATAAATTTCCTTTTTTATCTTCAGTTATCTGACTTAATGCTTTACCGCTTAAATCTAGAGGACCACCACCTGCCTTATAATGCACAAAACTATTGCTGTTAGCTAAATTAACACTCACCCCACTAAAAAAAGAACCTACCCAAACATTGTTTTGCCTGTCCTTATAAATAGTATATATAGCGTTATCTTGTATATTGTTTTTATTGTTAAAATTTTGTTGATGTCTAGATATCTGATCTGTTTTAGGATTATAGATATTAATACCCAACTCGGTTCCGATCCATAATTTTCCATCGGAATCTATTTCTATACCATGCACTATTTGACTTGATAATTTCTTTGGTGTAGATTCCCCGAAATGTTCTATTTCAAATGTTGTTTTATTTATAGAATATACCCCTCCTGTGAAAAGTGCAATATAAAGTTTATCATCTAAGCCATTTACTATATCTATAAATCCATTATTTAAATTGGGAATTCCATTACCATATTCAATTTTGCTATTACAGGACACCGAAGATAAACTGTCTATAATATATATTGCATCCGATTTAACAATCCAGTAGCCACTATTTTCAACATATAAAACCGAAGATACAGCACTATTACATAAAAATGAATTAAATTCTTTAGGCTTTTCAAACCGATGCTGGGTGTAATTCAACATAAACACTCCAATATGTGTACAAATCCCTAAATTTCCACCTTCATCGGTAAAAAGATAATTTGCATAAGAAGGAATGTGAAAATCAGCATTGGTGCTATAATGCTCAAAACTATCTTTTACTTTATCGTATCTAACAATTTCATCTTCAAACTTAAACCATACATCTCCATTTTTATCAGTTATCAGCTGACGTATTTCTCCATCCGGAACATTACTATCTTTATTCCCATCAGAACGATACTGATAAAAACTTTGTCCATCAAATTTTGACAAGCCTTTACTCGTACCGAACCACATAAATCCCTCTCCATCTTGGGTAATTGAAAATATGGTGTTGTTATTAAGACCATCATTTGAAGTATAATGTTTGAAAAAAATATCATTTTCGGCTTTTATAACTCCGCAAAAAGCAAACAAGCAGTATGCAATAAATAATATTCGTTTTCTAAACATCTTTAAATCTTTTAATGGCGAAAAAACAATTGTCATAAATTTAAATATTAGAGAAATCTATTTTTTAAAAAATTACGAATTCTCTAATTATATCTGACCTTTTCTTAAATGAAAGTAAACAGGTTTCCTAAAGGCATCACCCCCGAGGCAAGCCTCGAGGAATTCTATTGATTAAAGCTCTACTCCCATCTCTTCAAACTGAGCCGCTGCATGTAAAAAATGTGCAGTAATCCAGTATACTGTCCAGCTTTCGGAATATCCTCCACGCAACTTATATACGTCACTCATATTACCGTGTTGCGCAAAATTAGTTTCCTGAATCTGCTCTCCTTGTGAACCAAAGGGATCAATCATTTGTCCACAACTGCGATACATCACAATAGCTAACTTTTTTAAAACCTCATTATTGGTATATTGCCCCAACTTGTAAACCATTGGTGTTACCAACACGCCATAAACATCTAAATGTTGGTTTTGTGGAGATACACCAGTCCAACCGCGTGTTTTCAAGGCATAATCAGCCAAACGACCAGCTGGCAATGGAATATCCCAAACAACGGTATAACTTAATACCACATCACCGGCATGTTTTGCCCACTTTAAATATTTTTTCTCTTTTGTAAATTCATAAGCAGTCATAAATCCCTGAAATGCACCCCATGCACCTTCTTTATCCTCACAAGTGGCATCTAATGTTCCACCCCAATATGGTTCTTCCATATCAACATGACGTTTGGCGTAATAATCCGCAATTTTTAAGGCAGTCTTTTTATATTCCTTATTACCAAATAATTTAAAAGCATATAAAAAAGGCGAAATGTAAAATGCTTCAGCTGTATTGCGTGGATTCCATGCTTTATTATTGATGCGTTTGATGTGAACATCGCAAGCTTTTCTTAAGAATTCTTCCCATTTTTGGGTATTCATTTTTTTATCTTTTCTGCCCGCTTTAATGGCCAATGCAATACTATTCATCGCTTGCCCTTCGGATACAGGATCTGACTTAGACCATTTTTTGGATTTAGTATTATAATTGATCATAAATCCTTTTGATGTAAGTGGCGATGTTGCGATATGATCCATAGATTTTTGAACCATTTCCGTTATCGATTTATCGTTCAAACGATCTTTTAGCACTTGCAGTGCATATACTGGCGCTTCAGATTGTCCGGCCCATCCCAATACTACTTGAGGAGCAATTTGTTTTGGAAACATGTTGAATCCGGCATATCCATCTCCCTCCATGTATCTGTTTTTTGTAAAACGATACTTCTCTTTTATAATTTCATCAAAAGAGGGGAAATCATCCGCAAAAAATGGTTTAAAAATATCAATAGATGTGTACATAGGCGTCTGAAAACCTGATCCTTTTTCTTCGACATCGTATCCTTCTAAATAGAATGTTTTTTCGATAACGGTTCCTGGCTCAATTTTCATCCATGTTTCACCATACGGCATAGCACTACTTTGTAGTGCTTTTGCAACACTTGGCTTACCATTATAAGTAATAGGGCCTGACAATAAAACAAATTCAGAATGGCTATCATAAGATTGTACGCCAAGTGACCACCATTGGTCGAAATGTTTGCCACCATAAACCGGGCTTGGTTTCGTATGCAATGCAGCCCCTTTGTAATCCCCATCCTTATTCCACTCTAAACTTGCAAATGGCAATGGGTAGCGATGCTCTTCAAATATTGCTTTTTCACCATCTGCTCCATGATATACCGGTAGTTTATGTGCACCATTTTTTTCGCCTGATGGGTTTCCGTAATAAATGATGCCTGGCAAAAATGCTTTAGGTGTTTTAGCTTTTACTTGCCAACGAACCGATAAAGTAATACTATCAAGCGTTTGTTTACCTTGCCATTCGAAACGACGAATACACTTTACCCGATTACCTTCCTGACGGTAAGCATCACGAATCAAAAACTGTCCTTGTGGCAAATCCATTGTTCCCGTTAATATTTGCCAATCACCAGATCGCTCAATCTTCGATGGTGAAGAATGTTGCCAGTTTGTTGGCCATTCATTTTCCCAACTAGTGGCAATTGACCAAAGTCCTTCAGAAGGGGCAAGCATAAATGGCTGATTATTCAGCACTAATACAGGTTGTTTATTCTTAATGGTCAACTTGAAATTGTTTCCATTTACAGATAAGGATATTGCTAAAAAAGTAACAAAAAGAATAATTCTATTCATATCTACTATTTAAAATATCAAATTATTTACTTTAAAGATGCACATAATCGGTACTCTCTCCAGAATATTTATTTAGTGCAGTTCGACGGTCAATTTATCGTTCAAAGAATTCTGTTTCGCTACTAATTGGTCATCTACCCACACGCACAGTTGACTTTGATTTCCTTCCTCATCAGCATCCCAGTCTTTTTTCCACACAATATCTACATCATGATTATGGTAACGAATATTACCCAAGTAAAAATAATCCCATTTATCTTCTGGCAATAAAGGCTGCAAAATAAATTCAGTTTCGTGCGAAGCAGTAAATCCAAGCAAATCTTCAATTAGCATATCTGGAAAAGTAGAATGAAAATAATCTTTACAACCTCCAAATTGCTCTCCATCACTTGGCATATAATATTCGCCAATATTTCGTTCTTTACCATGCATGTTCACCAATTTTTCAACCAAGTTATATAACAGCTCTTTATCGGCTTTTGAAACGTCTTTTTTATAGTTTTTAAGATAATTGGCATAAGCCTTGTTCACAACTGAATTTTGGAACGGCCATCCTCTTCCATTCCAGGCATAAGCTTTTTCATTGTATAATGGGTGTTGTCTTTCAGCAGTAGTCATGCCTTGGGTATTATTGAAACCCTTTGGTGATGAAAGCATTTTCCAAGCCTCATCATATTTGCTTTCCCCTTCCGGAATCATATTAAAATACCATGGTGTAAAGCCTACAGACTCTCGAACACGAGATTCCCAATCTTTAACGCCAAAGCTGTTATCTGCTGCTGTATACGAATTAAAAAAATGATCCTCATTATTCCACATGGTTGACAAAGCCTTTTTCTGTAGTTTTCTTGCTCTCGTTAAATACCCTTGGCTACGCATATTATCTTGCTCAAGCCCCGACTGTTTAAATTTTAAAGCATACAAATTACCCAAAGATTTTAAATTCCCATAGCAATAACTATTAATAGAAGGTCGAACCAAGTACATCATAGGATAACCATTCACAATAGCTTCAGGATGAGTTTTATTAAGATCTGATGCTCTAAGACGATCGATAGCACCCCATCCTAAATAATATTTTCGCCAATCTTTTTCGGTATATATTGCGTAAGGTCCGTCGCTAGCAATAAGTGGCAAGCTAGCCGAAATGGTGAACTCCATCCCATCATACAAGTCAAGTATTTTATATAGATTATCCGTTTTAGCACCTGGCTTTTTCACTGTAAATTTATCGTCCCAAACATCCTGATGCTGTTCCAGATACGGCAAAATACCATTTCGCCACTCCTTATTAGGGTGTACTTTCAGGAAGGCTTCTGTTGCATCCACCATCCAGCTTGAGTAATGATGACTCTCAGGTCGGCTTATATTACTATGAAATGCACGATTTTCGCGTTGGTTGTGTTTTGACGCATATCCACTCATGTAAAACTCGACATATGAACGAAGGTATTGTGGATCGCGGAACCAACGTAAGTCATAGAACTGATGAGCAGCTGGACAAGGAATTGCACCACTCATACTGCCATGTCCAGGCCATCCGTAAAATTCGGTAAAAACCCAAATATCTTTATTGGTGTTTGGATCAGTCCAAGCACGAAGATGCTTCGACATCATCCACCATCGATAATTGAATACTTCGGTAAAATCTTCATTTGAAGATAGGAAATAAGGAATTTGATCTTTTAGAAACTCTTCTACGTTAGTTTGATTGTAAATACCATCTGAATTTGGACGATGCTTATAACTATTAAATTCATGAACATCCTCCGAAAATGTTTGTTTAGCTTCATTTTTTAATCGAGCCAATTCCTTATTGTAGTTCGCCTCCTTATTGCTGCATGCACTTGAGCATACAACAGCAAAAAATAAGAACAAGAACTTATATTTAAGTTTATTATAATTTTCCATTTCTATAATCTAATCTTGCTATTATTTTTCTATCAGGAATTTGTAAATACATACCGAATAATACTCCTCACCTGGATTCAACTCTGTTGAAGGGAAGTTTGGATGATTAGGACTATCTGGAAAGTGCTGTGTTTCTAAACAAAATGCTGTACGATGCTTATAACTTAAACCATACTTACCCACATCTTTTCCATCCAGAAAATTTCCTCCATAAAACTGTAAACCAGGCTCATTTGTATATACTTCCATCGATCTTCCAGAAAGTGGTTCAATAATACGTGCTGCCAAACGAACTTTCTCATTATTTGGATTTAATACCCAATTATGATCGTAGCCTAATCCAAATTTCAATTGTTCAAAATCGCTATTTACACGCTTGCCTATTGCAGTAGCTTGAGTAAAATCCATAGGCGTATCTTTTACTGGAGCAATTTCTCCTGTCGGAATTAATCCCTTATCCACAGGGGTGTAATAATCAGCATCTATAAATAATTCATGATCGTTTATAGATCCTTTTCCCGCCCCGTGAAAGTTAAAAAAACTATGATGCGTTAGGTTAATAACTGTAGGTGCATCTGTGTATGCTTTGTATTCAATTTTCAACTCATCATTATCTGTCAAATTATAAATAACTTCAACCACAATATTTCCGGGATAACCTTCTTCCCTATTTTTGGAAGTGTATTTCAATGTCAAGCTGTGCGCATCGTTTTGTTTTGCATCCCAAACGACATTATTAAATCCTTTTATGCCACCATGCAAATGATTTTCGTTGTTGTTTGTTGCTACTGTATATTCATTTTCTCCAATGCTGAACTTCCCTTTATCAAGTCGATTACCATAACGCCCAATAAGTGCACCATAATAAATTTCGTTACTTTTTAAATACCCATCTAACGTTTCGTATCCCAATACAACATCTTCAAACTCACCATCTTTATCAGGCACCCATAAATTTACTACACGGCCACCATAATTTGTGATTTGTGTAGAAATTCCATTTTTATTTTTTAAGGTATACAATTTCACTTCATTATTATCAACAAGACCTTTAAAGCTAGACTCATCAATCAATTTGTAATCCTTACTTGTGGTACATGATACGAATACCAATACGACTAGAACTATTAAATAATTTTTCATTCGTTTTGTATTTTTAAAAATATTGTGCGGTCTACTAAAAACAGCAGACCTCACATCATATATTTATCTTACTTCTTTATAATCGTTTTAATAAAATCCACTTCCTCTTTATCGTAAGGAGTTCCATCTATTCTAAAAATATCATGAAACCACAATGGAGGTTCTTCGCCATATTTTTTAGATTTTGAATCCCAAGGAAAAATTGTATTTGTCTTTCCTGCAACTAGCCCCCAACTTATAGCTCCAACTTTATCCTTTTTCATAATAGGTAAATGCGTCTCAAATTTAGAGCCAGCGGTACGCGCCATGTATTCAGTGCAGAATAAAGGTCGATTGTGCTTTTTCAATCCATTAATTTCCTTTTGCATACTTTCCGCATTAGCATAATTATGAAAAGAAATTACATCAGAATTAGATAAAAGAAAATCATTTATTGGCTTAGTATGATTCCAAATACCCGAAGTATAGGGTTGTCTGTGGTCAACTTCACTAGCCCACTCAAACACCTTTTTCAAAAGCGGTAATGTTTCCATTCCATGCCCCTCATTCCCAGGCTCATTATATAAATCCCATAACAAAATACGTTTGTCTTTATTAAAAGATTTTATTACATCTTGTGTATATGCTTTATAAACTGGAAACTTAAGAGTGTCAGTTACATTTTTTCCTCCTGGGCACTGTAGCCATCCAGAATTATGACGACATGGAATAGGCTCAGGTTGAACACCTAATTTTGCCTCATCATTCCAACAATCGTCAAATAAAACAAACAATACCTTCATATTGTGCTTTTCGATGATGTCTAAAAATTGATTCATTCGTTGTTTAAATCCATCAGGATTTTCTTGCCATACTAAATAATGCAAGTACACTCGCATTGTATTGAACCCAAGTTCTTCGGCCCATCCTAATTCTTTATCAATTGTAGCAGGATCAAAGGTATCTTCTTACCACATTTCCAATTGATTAATAGCATTTGATGGAATAAAGTTGCAACCAACAGGCCACGTTTGTTGTTCGTACCATCGATTCGCTTTTTTCTCGCTCCATCTTTGTCCGATTGCCATCGATATGGAAAATATTGTAACCAATAAAATAGATAGTAGGTGTTTCATATATTCTAGTAAATTTTAATTCAATTATAGATTTAAACTTTTATTCTAATTGCGTAGACTTACAGTCATCACTCCTAGAGTGATGACTGTATAGTATTTATTTTTTAATTACCGGAAACGAACTTATTCTAAGTCGCGCAGCACCCATTGGAATTAATTCAATATCTTCTTCTTGAGTTGTAACGCTAACCGGACTTTGCATCAATTCGCCACATAGCCCATGCTCATCAATCTTCCACTCTGGAATTAATTTTCCCTTTGTTTTTATAATAATTGGAGCATCCTCTACTGTGAATGGATAATTACTAGCTGGCCAAGCTCTCTTCTCTACAATAAACATTTCCTTTAAAGTTTTCTTGTCTAAGATTAAACCATAATTCCAAGGCGAATTAGCTTTTATTTCCCATGATGGCCATTTGGCCTGATCAACACCCTCTTGCCATTCTGAATCAAAAATGGCTGTTTTATCACTTTCCTTTTTAGTATATTCTTCAATAATTTTTAAAGAGAAAGTAAGAGGTCCATATTTTACACTCACACTGTTTTTATTTTTCTCCCAATGCTTGATAGCAAGCTCCATTGGTAATTCCAGTTCTACTTTGTCATTATTTTTCCAATTGCGAGATATTCGTGCATATTTTCCAGCTTCTAATGTGCAATCTACTTTTTCACCGTTAATTTTAATTGACGGAGTAGAACACCAAGCAGGAATACGTAGATAAAGCGGAAATTCAACACTACTATTCGTTGTGATGGTAAATTCCAACTGCTCTTCAAATGGATAATTTGTTTCCTCAGTAATTTTAATTTCGGTGCCGTCATCTACTTTTATTTTTACCGTTGATGCACTATACATAGCAGCCACAACACCATTATCCGGAGTTGCCATCCACAAATTCTCAACATAATAAGGCCATCCTTGTGCATGGTTATGCTGACAGCATCTTGAACTAAAAGGATTCATCATTAAAAATGGACCACTGTTGTCAATACCTGGATGATGATTTTCACCATCGCAAAGAACCATATTTGGAGAGGTAAGATAATGCAATGACTTAAAATCGGGCATTAAGGCTGCAGGATATGTATTAAAAGCTACTTCTTCTGTATGATCTGCCCAAAATGGATCACCTGTAATACGCAACATTTGCTCGTTTGAATTCATTTGCTCTACAATACCACATGTTTCAATTCCTTGGCGAGGATCATCATATCCGGGACGACAATTTTCATCTGAACAAAACATACCTCCAGGAACTTGCCCAAAATGCTCACGCATAATATTAAAATTCTCGTAACTAGCTTTTAAATCCTTCTCATCATGACTTAATAAGTAATATTGCGCAGGTTCTCTAAAGCATTGAGCGTGATTTACGTTGTGCCAATCGATTTGATCGCCATACCACTTTGGCCATTCCATACCTTCACGAATTTCTTTCCTATTTTGAATCGAATCAAGACTATGACCACGACTGCTCCATGGAGCAGTATTAGCATGAAGTTTTTTCATTAAATCCAAAAGAAATTCATCACCCGTGCGATTGTACAACCACATTGCACTATACAGATTGTCTCCACCTCGAATGCGCTGCCAATAGGGAGTCAGAAATTTGTCATCAGGAACTGTTAACTGAAATTTAAAATATTTCGTCATCAGGTCAATAACCCTATTGTCGTTGGTATACTCGTAATACGATTGCAGACAATAGAGCATAATCATGTTTCCCCAATAATCTTGTCCTCCACCACTATCTCTTGAAGGCCCAAAATTACCATCTTCTCTTTGGCTATTAATTGCAGCATCGATCCATACTTTCGCCTCACGAATTATTTCATCATCATCCATGATATATCCTAAATTAGCATATCCTTTAAGCCAATATGGAACTTCTTCCCATCCCCAAGCTCCTTTTCCATCATTTGACAACCAAGCATTATCTTTTTTTTGCAACCAAGCACTTATATCACCCAATTGTCCTGATAAGCCATTTTTTTGTCTTAAAATACATTCCTTCACCCAACCTTCAGGCTTAACAACTCCTACAGGTAACTTTATAAAAGCACTTGGTTTTAATGGAGCTCTGTTACTTGTATAATGTGTGTTTTTTGAGCTAAGATCTGGACTATTAACTACAGACACTTTAGCTACGGAATCTACTCGATTTTTACACCCAAATAAAACTACCATTAGCAATAAACAGATGGGTAACAACGTAATTCTCTTCATCATTTTTAAACCTTAATTAATCCTATATC
>JADGFH010000143.1:10238-10589 GCA_016743925.1 Labilibaculum sp. | reverse complement strand
TATTTATTCATATGCATAATAGAATCGAAAAATATCTAAATGAAGCCTACATACAACTTGATAAGAAGATATATTAACTCCTTACAGCTTTTTTAGTGCAGCCCACTGTGGTGCAAAACTCTTTTCTCCGAACTTACCAAAATTGCAGGTGATTTCTTTGTCTGTACTCCTAAGGACAATTCCTTCACCATATTTAGGATGGCTTATCCTTATATCCTTTTTCCAAGGGCTATCGTTCGTTTCTTGAGAACCAATTTGCATATGAATTGTAATTTCGGGCTTTGATGCTTCAATGCGTTCGATTAATTCCGAAGGAATGGCATTGAGAAAATAGGATGGTCCTTCTTCTGC
>JADGFH010000143.1:0-10228 GCA_016743925.1 Labilibaculum sp. | reverse complement strand
TTCTGCATTCCAAGCTGTACTCTGGCTGTGCCAAGCTATTTCCATATTGTTTTTGGCACGCGTGAGCGCAACAAAGAGTAAACGCTTTTCTTCTTGTAAATGCTTAAGACCTGCTTTTTTTCTATTTAGAGGAATCAAACCTGTGTTGGCTCCACTCAAAAATACATGATCGAATTCCAAACCCTTAGCAGCATGTATGGTGAGTAAGCGAACCACATCCTGCGTTTTCTTTATTCCTGTATTAATTTGGAAATGTCCCTCCAAACTGACTTGCCCCATAGCGGCCTGATAAGCTTCGATATTATTTCCAAAACTTTGTTGTTGTATGTAAAGTTCCAATTCCAGTAGGGCTTCCTTTACCTGTTTTGTATTTTCGGTGTAAGCAATTGAAGTGGGTTTTAAAAGTTCATCAAATTTGAAGTAAGCATATAAATTGAATTGCTTATTTGTATTTAAGAGCTGATCTTGAAAATCCAATAAAGAATCCCCCAATTTAATATGAGTGGTTTCTTGGGGATATTTAAATTTTAAGAATGCCGTGAAGGCTTCAAGATTGCTGTTAAAAGTTTTCACCTTAATGAATTTATTAAATGCATTCAGTAAGGCTTTACCATTTTTAAGACAAGCAAAATCATTGGCTGTAAAAACGGATAGAATACTATCCATGTCGTTGGGCTGTAATCCAGCCAAAAGAATCTTCTTCAGCCAAAATAGGGCAGGATAATCCTTAAGACTACTTTTACTTATCACTTCAAATGGAATTCCTTCTTTCTGGAAAATAGATTCAAACAGACTTATTTGCTGGCGGGTACGAAAAAGAACTGCTATTTGCTCCCATGCTGTGCCACTTAAATGCAAACTTTTAAATTGACTGGCATAATAAAAAGCTTCTTGATTATCGTCGAAATGATTGACCAATCTCAGCTTATTCCCAGCTGTACGAGTCGCTTGTAAATCGTTTTGTTCGTCGTTTAATAGGCAAGCTGCAGCACTTAATATTTGCCCTGAACTTCTGTAATTCAGAGGCAAACGCATCATACAACAGTTAGTATCTGCAATATAACTTTCAAAAATCTGGTCGGTACTGCCTCGCCATGCATAAATACTTTGATTAGGATCACCCACGGCAAAGAAAGAGCTGTCTTTTACTGAGAGGTAATTTAAGAGCTGAACTTGTTCTGTATTGCAATCCTGAAACTCATCTACAATTACCCATTTAGCTTCAAGTGAACATTCTTGTTTTAAAAGCCAATTGGAAATGGAGATTAAATCATCAAAATCCATCAAATTATTTGCTTGTTTTTCCTTTCGGGATAGATCTAGCAATTGAGGGAGGTCATCTTCATTCTTCATATTGGCATAAAGAATCTGTTTCTCGTTGCGATATAACTTCAAGCGTTGATCCAATTTGTTCTGGTATTTGACATCAAGCTCATGTGTGAGAATCAAACGATGAAGAAATTCTTCTTTAGCTTCCATATCCATGATAGAAAAGGAGGCCGTAAATCCCAATTTACTTAATAGAGGATGTTCCTTTATTAACTGACGAGCTACCGAATGGAAGGTTCCAAAATAGCGTAGTTCTTCTGACTGTATGCCTTCTGAATCCTCATAAAAAGAGAGTATGCGTTCCCTAATTTCACGAGCAGCTTTATTCGTAAACGTGAGCACTACCATTTTAGAAAGCGGAATGGCTTTGATAAAGTGCAAATAGAGAATTTTATGCGTAAGAACAGTGGTTTTACCACTACCCACCATAGCACTTAGCAAGACTTTAGGATCCTCAGAGAAAATCGCCTGCAATTGAAAGTTGTTAAGTGTCTCGAGCGCTTGACCCAATTTTGAGTTCTTCTCTTTAACACCTTTAATTTCGTGATTATAATTTTCATCAGGCTCGGTAAAACGATCTTTGGGAATGACAATGCCCTGCTGGGGTACAGCTTGAGCCTCGAAGGCCGAAATGGGATCAAATTCATTGCTTTCAAACTCAGTCCCTCTTAGTTTTCTATGTAGATGTTTTAAACTCACTCTGCCGATTATCGATTGTTACTTGTTCTCTTATTTAAAGCAATAGGTTTGATGAAACTTTTACTTTTGCACTCATTACTCTAAACTAATTATTAAGATAGCCTTTACCATTGCTCATGATACGTTGCAACTTCAATTGATTTTTGATAGTAAGCTCACTATCATCGGCACGTAAATGCAATTCGAAATGCTCTGGCAAATGAACAATTTTAGCCAATCCAGCCTTAATAGCTTGAATCACCTCAGGTTTTTGAGCTAATTTTAAATTGCTATCCGCAAAGTAAAGAATAAGATCATTTCCTTTTATTTCGAAAGAAGAACATTGTTTTAGGAAACGAGCTCCGAAATGTTTCTCCTTTTCAAACCTATTTATGAGTTCTTGCCATTGATCTTGTACTTGTTTCCATTGAAGTTTTTCTAAACTAATTGAGGTTGAAACAGGTAATTTGTCAATCTTAATATTCTTTGGAAGTGGCAGTTCCTTATAGAAGGATCGCAGCGCCCAAAGAATAAGGTGCTTATCTATGCGGTGATCGCCAACACAAGCAGGACATCCGTTTTTGCAAAGACAATCTTTAACCAGTTTGCCTGCGCTTTGAATAATTTCTCCAATAAACTCAAAGGCTTTTTCTGAGAATCCTAGACCACCAGGATATTCATCGAAGAGAATAATAGCATGTTTATGCAAAGGCGATTCGGGATGAGCAAATCCGAAGACAGCGCCACCTAAATCGGAATGTGTAGCCATTACACGCATTGAGGCTGCAGCTTTTAAGCTATGAATTAATCCTTCCGTATAGTCGAAGTGTGGTGCTTGTTTCTCTTCCGCATCCTGTGATTGGGGATCAAGACTTGGGGCCTTACCCGTCGCCACAAATACCTGAACCACATTATCTGGTATCTGAATCCAACAAGCTTCGGTTTCCATTTGCGTTTCGAGAATTTGAGTCAAAGCTTCGTAACCCAAATTCTGATGGGTATTGAATTGAACCATTTTATAGCCTGAAACCAAAACGCTAACACGAACATCACCAAAACAACTATAAATCCGTTTTTCTTCCTGCTGATCATGCTCCATTAGAATATCGATATTACCCGGCTTGTGAGGTTCAGTATAATAATTGGAATCAACTTCTCTAACCCAAGCTGTTTTACCTTCCAAATCTAAAACGAGACTTTTGTACTGCACACTATCGTGCAAATAAATGGCTCCGGGATAAAATTCCTTTTTAGCCTGTATCAGATCTACAGTAATTATGGTACAGTCTTTTTCTTTATCTACAATTTTAATGGTATCACTTGTCATGTTTCGCAAACTAATTTCATGAGCCGGAGATAGCTGGCCACTCCACTGATACTGCGCATGATGTTCGCTCAACTCCCCTTCTTTCTGTAGTAATGGAATGATTTCCCCCAAGTCGGGAAAAGTTGCGATATCATCAATGGTTAATGGTAATTCAGCTGATGCCGCACGAATATGAGCCAATTGAATATAGAGATTGTTCTTGTCAATCACAGCATTTTCGGATGCAGATTCCAATAACCATTCAGGATTCATACCCACATACTGATCCATTGGTTTTTCCTTGAGCATAAGAAGAGCGTGAGCTTTATTGCCTTTTCGACCAGCACGGCCCAATTGCTGCCAAAAACTCGCACGTGTACCTGGGAAACCACCCATCACAACCATATCTAAAGCTCCAATATCAATACCTAATTCCAGTGCAGAAGTAGAAACAACACCATAAACACTTCCTTCTACCAAATCTTTTTCTATTCGTGCACGTTCCAAAGGGGTATAACCTCCCCGGTAAGCCGATATCTTATCCGAAAGATCAGGACCAAGCTTAAGCGGATCGTGTGCCAATATATCTCGACATTCTTTTGTCACGACTTCTGTCTCTCTGCGCGAAATACAAAAGGTGATTACTCTCACCATATTACTAATTAAGCTTGGTAATAACCCTTTCAACTCTTCGGTTACAGAACGTTTACGTTGGGCTTTTTTAATGTATTCGGGTTGCCAAAAATGAATTTCTTTTTCGGGAGCAGGTGAGCCATCCTCGTCGATCAATTCAAAAGGCTGGTGGCAGATATTTTCAGCCAACTCTGCAGGGTTGGCAATGGTTGCAGAGCTGCAAAGAAAGTAAGGCGTATTGCCATGGTAATTGCAAATGCGTAACAAGCGACGCATCACATTAGATACCTGTGATCCAAAAGCACCTCGGTAAGCGTGCAACTCATCAATCACCAGATAGTCTAGATTGGCAAACAGATGTGGAAAGCCATAACGATTGTGATTGGGCAAAAATGTTGCATTAATCATATCGGGATTAGTAAGAATAATATTGGCTTCCTGACGAATACGGCTACGTTCTGCTGCAGGTGTATCCCCATCGTAAATGCCCGCCTGAATGCGATTCTTACCAAAGAATTCTACAAACGCCACAATATTTCGTAATTGATCTTTAGTAAGTGCTTTGGTAGGATAGATGAAAATAGCACGTCGGCTTGGATTTTCAAGTATGCGTTGAAGGACTGGCAAGTAAAAGGATAAAGATTTACCACTTGCTGTTCCCGTAGTGATAACAATATTCTTTCCTTGCATGGCACGTTTGTACATTTCAGCTTGATGAGAATAAAGCTGATCGTAACCCATTTGATGAAGGCACTCCTGTAATTCAGGATTCATATCCGAAGGAATGGGTACATAGGCTGCTTTTCGAGCGGCTATTTTTCGACTAGATAAGATTCGATCACCAAAACTTTCTAGTATTTGTTCAATTGTCTGCATAGGTATTTTCTGAACTGGCAAAGTTAAGAAGCTTATAGGAAAGTCAAGTGAGAAAAGTCAAAGAAGTTAAAAGTGTCTAAAGATATAGGCTGTGATAAAGTGAAGGCAAGTCAACTACTGAATAGTGTTGAATTAATGTATGCGGATGCCCAGTTGCACTTCACTTAGGACTCCAATTATTCGAATGGCTAAAGAAATAAGTGAATCTGATGAAACTAGTTAACGATATTATTTAAAAGGTATCCTATCAGTTAAGTTATAATAACCTACCGCTTAGAGTAAATTCCTTAATACTATAATTTTCCGTAGTATTATAATTAGGTAACCTTAAACAGTTTATCACATTTAAATGATGATGAAAACAACAAAAAAATACAAAATAAACTAATTAAAACTCTTACAAAAAGGGATCTGTAGAATTTTGAAGAACAAATTTATCCTTGTGAAGCTAATTCTTGCTTATTGTTTATAAATGATATATTCAAAAATACAAAAGCGCTTAATTCATTTAGAATAAGCGCTTTCATTTTACTTAACAGTAATATGGTGCCCAGGAAAAGATTGTCCTAAAACCTCACTACCCAATCATTTAAGATTGATTTACAAACCTTTACAATTTTTGCTTTTTGCTAAAATTGCCATATCTCAATCACTTTGATTGAGGTTTTGATTGAAGTTATATTTAAATCTACATATATACAATACTGGCATTAGCTCAATACTTTATTTTTTAAATCAGCTTATTGGTTTTCAGCAACTATCTGTAATACAATCCCAATAGCCTCGTCAATTTAATACAATTAACAAAATCATTATTATTGTAAAGTTTTGTTATTTTTTATGTTTATTTTCGCATCCCATTATATACTATGCTGAGTACTGACGTTTACTAGACCCGTCCGAATCTTTACTTTGCAATGCTTTTATAGTTTCGCTTTTTGCTTCAATAACTTGTTCTAGAAGGTCTATTTTTTCTTTTAATTTTTCACATTCCAAACAATTGCCCACCCCCGAAACGGTTTTTTCTTCTCCGCTTAAGAGCATTTCGCCTTTGCCTGTTTCTGTAAAATTTTCAATATCTCTGTTAACAAGATCATCTATCGAAATATGATAGTGTGCAGATATTTTCTGTAAAGTTTCAATTTTAGGTAATGCTTTACCATCAATATAAGATGAAATAGCTCCTCTCTTTAACTCAAACAGTCTCCCAAAAGCTTCTTTGGTTAAATTAGAACAACTAACTAATTTACTAATATTCAAACCTATATAATTATCCATAATCTCATGAAATAAAAAAAGCAGATAATATTTGTAAATGCAGATATTATCTGTAATATTGTGCTGGAATAACAATTATAATAACAAATATAACATATTCATAATGGAAATTCAAATGAAGATCAGTTGGTCTGAAACTCTACGCAAATTCACAGTCGGTGAGATTCACCAATTCAAAATTAATGCCAAAGAAATAGGTACTGCTCGCATGTCGGCATCAAGAGAAAAAACAGTTACAGGTATGATTTTCTCTACTAGTACTTTAAACGATGGAATTGAAATAAAACGAATCGCATAAAATGTCATTAACAAAAAAAGATATTGAAAAAATAAACTCTATCGCCAGAGTGTTGGGGAACGCACTGAAAGATATTCAAGAGTTAGCGACTAAAGTCGAAAATGAAAATGGTCAAACTCCTAAGAGTGCACCGAAACGCCGAAATCTAAAAGCGGAAAGAATTGAAAAATACCATTATCGTTTAGCATCGGGGCAAATGAGAAGAAATAAAAAACAATTAACAGAATAATCTTCATGGATAAAACAATAAATAAAGCATTCAGAATACTATTTCTATTTCTTGCCTGTATGGCTTTAATTGGGATTGTAACAGGGTACTATCAGCATATAGTTAGCCTAGCAATGTGCTTAGCAATTCAGTCATTTTGCACAACTCCTAATTATAGAAAATCATGCCAACAATAAGATTTTCAACCAACTGGAACGGAAAGTTAAACAATAAGTCTTTCACAACTTTGCGAGTACATGATCCATTGAGATACAAGGCTGGAACTATATTTTCAGTAGAGGTTGATGGGAAGCTATTTGTAAATGCAAAGGTCATTACTGTAAAAACAATGACGTTGAGCAAAGTCTCAGAATTTGAGGCAAGGCTAGATTCTGGCTATTCCCGAAAGGAATTTATTAATCTAATTAAAAGACTATACAGAAATCGAGCTTTTCTGTACAATAGCCAAAAGTTTGATTTAGTCCTATTTGAAAGAATGGATTCACAGGCAAGCTTAATCATATAACACTTATTTCATTTCAACACACGATTAAAAGCGAATAGATGACTTACAAACTTACGTCACACAACAACCTTTACAGCCAATAAAAACAAGCACTACAGGATAAAACACGCAGCAAAAAGTGTTACGAATACACAGGTTTTTTCAAGCCTGTTTTTTTTACGAAAATTGCTCAAATGAGTAATGGAAACGCACGTATTTGTGTTACGCATACACCACTATTTTAAGACAATTAACTCACTACTTTTTTAGCCACTTCTCCACCTTGATTGACGGTATCAACATAGAACTTACGAATTTTGATTTTAGCCTTTGGGAAACACTTCCAGAGCTGGATTTTCTTGTCGTAAAAAATGTTAAGTCAGGAGAGGAAATGGGAAGCAGAAAAGCCAGTTACAAAGGCTTAGACTTTATCATTGAACCCAGAGGCAAAGCAAAGATAAAAGGCTCTATTCACAAGTTCTTTAACGATGGTGAGCACAATGCAAACCGTTTTACCTATGATAATTTTCAGCAAGCCGTTAAGCGTTTAGCTCAATTTGGTGTAAAACCTGAAACCGCCCTACTCAGAGGTTTTGAATTGGGTTTAAATCTGGACACAACCGCCACTAAAATTGAAAACAACACCTTTTTAGATAGTATTTTATATTGCCGTGGTGTTGAGCGTTCCGATATGGAAATCAATGGCAAAGCGGGTTACGGGTATGCTTACAAAAGCACAAACGCAAAATACAAGTTCTACAACAAGTCCGAACAATCTACTACCCAAGTACAGCTACTTCGCATTGAAACCAAATTTACCCGAATGCGAGCCGTTGAAAATTACGGAATCAATTGTTTAGCCGATCTTCTGGATAGAACAAAGCTTACCAAACTGATAATCGATAAGTATTTGAAGTTCATCGATGAAACCATCTATTTTGAGTGGGATCAAATCAAAACACCCCGACGACTTCCAACCAAATACAAAAGCAAGTTTAAAGACTTACGAAATCCTAATTGGTGGATTAAAGATGAAAGAAGTCGCATAGACCGCCAACGAAACAAGGAATTACTGGAAAAACTAATAAAAACCTATGCAAAACGGGACATTAAAAGCATCCTGAAAGACTTGATTTCATTGGAACTATCCGCTTTTACACGCACAAAAAAGTGTTACGAATACACCGAATTTGAACCTTTAAAAGAGTGGAATTGCTTAGATAAAAACGCACAAAAAAATGTTACGAATACACCACGTATTGTACGGTGCGATAATCACGAGCCTAGCGAGGGAAAAGAGAAAAAGAAATATTGTTTGACATGTGGAAAAGAGATAACAGGTCAGAAAAGCGATTCAAAGTACTGCAACGATCAAAGAAAATGCAGAGACAAAGCCTATAACCTGAAAGTATCCGAGAAAAGAAAAGCTAAACGAAGCAAAAAGGAAAAAGAGATTATCAACCTGATTAAAGATTTAGGAAATGAATTCAACCTGATAAGAACCACCAACCCTAACAGAAAAAAGATTAAAGGAGTTCCCAGTCGAAAGACATCGATCATCGCAACTATAGGAGGAAAGAAAAAATATTACCACGGTGCTGCTGCTCGTTTCTTCCTCAATGAATTTGATAAAAGACTTACCCAGAACCTACTAAACACAGTAAATAATGAATAGCGCTAGAAAAATTAACAACCTAATAAGGAAAACAGAGCCTACATCGGAAGAGATTAGAAAAGCTAGAATAGCGGTGTGTTTAGCTAAATCTGCAATCCTAAAAGAATCATATGAAATCATTAAGGATGTTACCAACAAAAATAGACACCAGCTTTCAAAAGATTTATTTGAACTTATTGAGAAAAAAAACAATGCCTATATCTTCATTTTGGAGAGTGGAAATATGGGAGCTTTTGAAAACTACTGCACAAATGGATCTGTAAAAATTTGCACAGAAAAATCACACTTAACAATTATATAGCTAAAGCCTGAGTATGGAGTACAAAACAATGAGCCGAAAAGAGCTTGCAATGGAATTAGAAATTTCAAAGCCTACTCTTTGGCGAAGGATGAAAGAATTAGATCCAGAATTTAAAAAGCAGATCAAAGGACGTTACCTACTGCTTGAAAACGAAGTAAAATACATTCATGAGCAAATTTCAGGAATGCAAAAATGGCAAACACTATGAGTACTGAAAAAAAAGGAACCTACGTAAGAGCCTCCACCGAAGAACAAAACACAGAGAGACAAGAAAATATCATACAGGGAAAAGGCTATGTTGAAAAAATAAGCGGTCGTATTCCCTTTGCTGAACGCAAACAAGGTGCTAGGCTTTTAAGAGATGTAGCCAATAAAGAGATAAACTATGTAATTGTTGAAGATGTAAGTCGATTAGGTAGAAATGCGCTTGATATTCTAACAACTATACAAACTTTGAAAAAACAAGGCTGCACAATAGAGATTTTAAGATATAGCCTTGTAAGTATAGTAAAAGGGAAGTCAAATTTTATATTTGATTTAATCACTTCAATTCTGGCTTCTCTTGCAGAAATGGAATATGAAAGTAATAGGGAAGCTCAAAGGCAAGGTATAGCAGTTGCAAAAGCAAAAGGCGTTTATCAGAAGCATGCTGGAAAAGGCAAAATGACAACTGAGCAATTTTTAGAACAGCATGCAGACATTATCGAATTGTTAGAAGATGGTAAGTCAATAATGAAAATTGTAGCTCTCGTAAAAAAATCTAAAACCACCGTTCAGAGAGTGAAAAAAACCATAAAGGCAATTGCAGCATGTTTTTTTTAAAAAACGAATAGAAAAATCAAATAAAGCATATTCATTTTAGGGTGTCGCAATGAATATAGCAAAACAAGGTGTTTTGATAGTGATTACTATATCTTTTTAACGGCACACTCTAAAAAGAATACAAACACAGAAAAAAACAGAATTCAAAAAAACAGTAAATGGAATACAGAACAATGAACCGAAAGGAACTAGCAGGGCAATTGAAAATTTCAAGCAACACTCTTAGAAGAAAGATGAAGCAATTGCCCCCAGAATTTAGAGAGCACATAAAAGGACATTCCCTGCTACTTGAAAATGAAGTCAGATTCATTCATGAAAA
>JADGFH010000916.1 GCA_016743925.1 Labilibaculum sp. | reverse complement strand
AGATAAGCTTATTGTAAGGTTTTTTAACAGTTACAAACGAATAGCTAATTTCTTAACCATGATCTCTTTCCATGCTGCAAAAGTTCCTTGATTGATCTGTTCTCTTGCTTCACGCACCAACCATAAGTAAAATGCCAAATTATGAATGCTGCAGATTTGAGAACCTAACAACTCTTTCGAGTGAATCAAGTGTCGAACGTAAGCTTTTGAATAATTCTGATCTACATATGAAGTTCCATTAGGATCAATTGGTGAAAAATCATCATGCCATTTCTTATTCTTTATATTGATAATCCCTTCACTTGTGAAAATCATTCCATTTCGTCCATTTCTGGTTGGCATTACACAATCAAACATATCAACACCTCTAGAAATAGCTTCTAAAATATTAACTGGAGTACCAACTCCCATCAAATATCTTGGTTTGTCTTCAGGTAAAACCTGATTTACCACTTCAATCATCGAATACATATCCTCAACAGGTTCGCCTACAGCTAAACCTCCAATTGCATATCCTTCACGATCTAATGAAGCTGCATGTTCTGCCGCTTTTATTCTTAAATCGTTATAAACACAACCTTGAATAATAGGGAACAAAGTTTGAGAATAACCATATTTAGGTTCAGTTTCATCGAATCGTTTCACACAACGTTCTAACCAACGCTGCGTTAACTCTAATGAGTTTTTAGCATATTCGTAAGTAGATGTTCCTGGAGGGCATTCATCAAATGCCATAATGATATCAGCTCCGATAGTTCTTTGAGTATCCATTACGTTTTCAGGCGTAAAAAAATGTTTCGAGCCATCAATATGTGAACGAAACATTGCACCTTCTTCTGACAATTTTCGATTATCAGCCAAAGAAAACACCTGAAATCCACCACTATCAGTTAATATTGGACGTTCCCAACCATTAAATTTATGCAAACCACCAGCTTTTTCCAAAACATCTAATCCCGGACGCAAATACAAATGATATGTATTTCCTAATATTATTTCGGCATTAATATCATCTCTTAACTCTCGTTGATGAACACCTTTTACAGATCCAAGAGTTCCTACTGGCATAAAAATAGGAGTTTGTATTTTCCCATGATCAGTCGTCAATTCCCCTGTTCTTGCTGAAGACTTAGGATCTGTATTAAATAATTTAAAATCCATATGAACTATTTTTGTTTACTTACAAATCTTTTCTTTCAATCAATCTGTAAAAAATCAGGCAGCAAAGATACTAATTAATCTTATTCCTAAATCATATCATTGCTCCCAAAGCAAATAATTGATCATCAGCAAAACAAAACAGAATCTATACTTTTGTAACAATTAATCCAAGCTTCAAAATTTTTATATCAGTAAGTTTCTCTTATTTTTGAAAAACATAAACAAGATTAAATTTGGAAACATTACTCACAGTACCTACTTCCCCTTTTCAATGGGCTATACTATCAATTTTATTCACTTCCTTAGGTATAGAGCTGTTTTACTATATCTTCTACATTAGATCTTTGAGAAAAGAAAAAAAGAAAAAGCCGATTTCAAACACCGAAGCTTTATCAATTATCATCTGCACTAAAAATGAAAGTTCTTATTTAGAAGAAAACTTACCTTTATTCTTAGAACAAGATTACACAGATTACGAAGTAATTGTGGTAAACGATGGCAGTATAGATGATACTGAACCTGTTATTGCAAAGTTCCAATTAAAATACCCGCAACTCAGAATGACTAAAATTCCAATTGATGAAAAATTTCATCACAATAAAAAATTAGCCATTACAATCGGAATAAAGGCGGCGAAAAATGAAAACCTAATATTCACAAGCATACGTAATAAACCTTCTGGAAATATTTGGTTAAAAACAATCGTAAAATCTTGGGATAAAGGGGTTGTAATGGGCTATGCAAATTTCGAAAACAAAAAAGGATTTCTTCACAACTTCCTAAAATTCGATATCTTATTAAAGAACATTAAAGGTTCCAGCTTTGCTTTATCTGGTAATCCCTATTCTGGAAATGGGAATAATTTAGGCTACAAAAAATCTGATTTTTTCAAAAATAAAGGCTTTGCCAAACACTCTCATTTTGAAGCCGGATATGATCATCTAATGGTGCAACAATTAGGGAAATTATCTGGAAACTCTGTATGCAATCATCCCAATGCCAAGATCAATCTTTGTTCTGAGAACAAGTCAGAACAATGGCGAGAAATAAATCAGCAATATTACAAGTGTAGAAAATACTTCTCAATTAAAACTAAGCTAGTTATCGATTTAGAAGCATTAAGTAAAACAATTTTCTATACAATATTTATTTACACCCTATTTTTCACAGACTTATACATATTTATAGCATTTGCATTTTTACTAAGAACGATAT
>JADGFH010000915.1 GCA_016743925.1 Labilibaculum sp. | reverse complement strand
CTTTTGATGTCTCCAACGGAATTAAGCCCGAAGCCCAAATTTGTCCATGAGGGTGAGGATTAGAACATCCCATAATAGAACCCTTATTTTCGAAAATTTGTACATAACCAATGTCTTCTCGGTCTCCCAATTCTTTGTATTCTTTGCACCAAAGATCAACCACTTTACGGATATTTTCCACTTTCATTTCCGGCACTGTCAGGCTATGATTCGGACTAAAGCAAATTACTTTACAAACTCCTGATTCGCTTTCAGCTTTAAATAAATCACCGTCAGAATATTCACCCTTAGGCGTATCCTGCAAAAGTGCACTAAAGTCATTTTGGAAAGCATATACATCCTCGTAATTTGGATTTTTATCTCCACCTATTCTATCATTACCCGGACATAAATAACAGTTTGGATCGTGCGAAGGACGTTTTTCTTCAACAAGCTTCTCAACCTGTCCTTGCCATGGACGTTTCGACCTGTGTGGTGAAACCAATATCCACTCTCCTGTTAAAGGATTATATCTGCGATGCGGATTTTCTATGTAATCAAATTTTTCCATCAGAACTATCTTTTTTGAATCTTCAACTCGTTTTCAACCATCCTTAATTTCAGTAAAAGTGTAATGAATTTAATATGAAGAAGAATTGAATTCGCCGGGCCTAATTCACCCAATTGGGCAATTAACTTTGAGGGGGTAATTGCATCAACCATAGCCCGACAATCTTCAACTCGTTCATTATATTTTTCTGCTCTTTTACCAAATTTTAGAGGTAAATTGATCCATTATTCCATATATTTTACCTACTAATACATGTTTCATTTTCTAGGTTGACTTCACATTTTTTTTATCAATCCTATCCAGATTGAAAATTATATTTTCAATCATCAACACATATCCTTTTCTCAAACTGGTTGGTACTGGTCGGTAAATATAGTTTTTTTTCATTAAAAGCCAAAAAACTATTCGAAATTTGGGCTTAAATCTATTGAATTCAGATTATAAGGATCTTCTTCTAATTAATTCGCACTTGTTTTGTATTAAGTCTTTTTCTCCGCCTAAAACCATTTCAGCTAATAGTTCTCCCATTTCTTTAAAATCGGTACTTATAACGGTAATTCCATCGGCAACAACTTCTTTAAGAGGAGTGTCGTTGTAGGAAATAATTCCTAATTCTTCACCAATTTTATATTGATTTGCATTCGCTTCTTTCACCAAGCGAACCATATCATGATCGTTTGGAACAATGTAGACCTCAGTTTTTTGAATAACATGTCCTTTTAAACTTGAAATCACATCAAACTGCCACTCCTTGCTATGTAACTTTGCGAATTTTTTAAAGCCAGTCATTTGCCCTTTAGGTTCTTTTCCCCCCGGGTAAACCAAGTACATTTTCTTATATTTCTTTAGTAAATCTAATCCTGAAGTAAGGGCGTTAAAAATATCTTTTTCAAAATTCTGATAAACCGCTGGATAGTGTTTCTTTAATGTCGTATTGGTTTGATCCAAAATAAAAACCTTGTCTTGTGGTAATTGCTTTAAAATAGCGTAAGGATCCTTAAATTTTGCAGGCATAATAACATAGGAAGTATACTTTCCATTATTATTTTCAATTAACTCCTTAAATACTCTTTCATTAAAATGATGAAAATAAATATCAACAGTAGCCAAGCCTTTCAAGCTCTCCAAAAAAGAATTAAACAATAGTTCTTTAAACACATTAAACTCTTCGAAAAGCAAAAACACCTTGTGCTTTAATTGAGTGATATTACTCTCTAAATAATATCCTTTACCCGGCACCGATGAAATTACACCTCTAGCTTTCAATTCATTAAAAGCAACTAAAACTGTATCTCTGGATAGGCTAAATTCTTTACATATCGAATTTATAGAAGGCAGTTGATCTCCAATGTGAACATCACCATTTTCAATAGATTGATATAAAGAGTTGATCAATTGTTTGTATTTAGGAACACCAGAATCAGTTGTGACAGTAAATATTTTTGAAGGCATAATTTATCAATTTTTAGATCGTTTTTCAGATACAAAGATAAACTTTTCCATTAACTGTTGGGTACCGGTTGGTTTTTAATTCTTTTTCTTCGAAACAAGCACAAGCAAAGGTGTTCAAAAATAGACATCTCTGTTATTTCTAATAAACACCTAACAATAAGCAGTTCTAATATGATTTTACAATAATAAATCATTGATATTATGTATTTTAAAGGTATAAGGGCAACTAACTTCAAAGACTACAACCATGATCAAACAGTTCTTTTTCAGAGTGATTAGAAGGCTAAATTCCCAATTGGTTTTCAGTACCTTTAATTAATTAATTAATTAACTAGACTGATCTATTATTCTCGATGCTCACAATATTGTAGAGTTA
>JADGFH010000914.1 GCA_016743925.1 Labilibaculum sp. | reverse complement strand
AAAAAAACATTCTTCCTTATACGATTAATATGTATCGCTATTTTCTAAAACTGAACTAAGGTATTCTTTTTTTCAGAGATAGTAAACGAAGAAAGTGATAAATATTATATAAAATATAAATTGCTTTTAGGAGGACTGAATTTATCCCTTAAGGAAGGAATACCCTGTCAGGGCTTTTAAATCGGTTGGAAGGCTTGCCGTAATTTCTAAATCGAACGCTATGGCGCTCTACTTATTCAAAATGGTATAGTAGCTCATCAAAACACGAATACAGTAATTCAAAAGTATAGCCCAGAGAAGGCTAAGTGACGCTAAGAAGTAAAAAGAACAAGAAAATGTTGTGAATCTCAGTGTACGAGGTGCTTATGTTTTTTTTTACTATCCACTCACTAAGGCCGATCGGATAAAATATATCAATATTGGGCTATTTCCTTTTTGCATTATGTTCTCCGCCCAAACCCACCAACCTATTTTTGGCTTGATCCAAAAAACGAAGCAATTGTTATAAAATGCCAGTCGCTAGGTTTTATCAATTTTACAGCTTCTAATAATTCAATTATCTATCTGTATCTAATTTTGCTTCTGTATTTTTTGATACTCTTTATAAATTTCCAAAATATCGGGTTCGTTGTTCATTAGTCTTTTTATTTCAATGCTATTGGTCATCCAACGATATACCCATGAAACACCCCATTTTTTGTAATACTTATTCTCTTGCGCATAAACCTCATCTTGCATTGCTTCATCAAGATTGATAAAAGAATAAGCTTGTTCTTTTAGTTTTTTAACCAAAAGGCCTATACAATCAGCATTTATTGAATTATCATGGCATAGATATATTTGATTAATATGTCTGCCATATTGCTTAACAGATAGGAATCGAAATAATGAAAATATTCTAATGTGATATTTATATATGAATTTGCTATTCTTTGTGCTTCTTGTTTTTTATTACATTTCAAATAATATTCATACAAATAATTAAATACCCAATCGGAACTTTCGATTGTAAAAGGAGTTATAATGTATTCTTTTTCATCCAAAAAAGTTTCAATTAGATTTTTCTGCAAAGAGTCATTACCTAAGTCATTGTATGGAAATCGAAAATATTTCAATTGCTTATTATACAGATTTGATAATTCTCTTGTTATGACTTCTCCCTTTTCAATATCTGCCGTGAAATTTTCATAGCCAACATCAGAATATCTCGAATGGGCAAAAGTGTGGTTTCCAAGTGTTGAATAGTCTCTTTTTACCCATTGGTTCAGAAGATCAAAGTTTTTACTTACAAATTGGGTTTTATATAGCATTCCTTCGTTGATGAATATTGCAATTGGAATTTTCAATGTGTCCAACTGATTTAATAGTTTTGTTTGAAAATTATTCTTCTCAAATTTTTTTATATTCGGAACATCGTCAATTGTTATTGCCACTTTTAATTGTCCAGAAACAGTATTGCTTAGGAGAAATAAGAGAATTACTAAGAATATTTTATTCATATTTATTACAGTCTATTTATGTTCATTTTGCGCCTAACAATTGGTGCTATGTACCGCATGCGCCTTAGTTGATTAATGTTTTAACATCTCACTCTTGTTTATTCAAAGCATATAAGTTTCGAAAACCTGTTTTCCGCCTATAGTATATTAGCACGTATTGGCAACAGTAATTTAATCAAGCAGATATATCAACCCCTGTGGAAATGTTTTTCTTGAGTTTGACCAATCATGCCATCCATTAAATTCTATAAATTTATATTCATATTCTTTTTTACTTAAAGCTCTCATCATTCTTCTATTTGAACCTACTACCCAATTCTCTTGTAAACCCCAATCAAAATAAAGTTTAAGTTTCTTTGTATTTTGAGTTAAATATTCTTGAATTAACCAATCTTGTCTAATCCAATTTCCTTGCATGTCTGTTAACTGCAAACCTCGCCATAAAGAACCTGATTGAGATAATACCTTTCCAAAGATATCGGGATGATAGAAAGCGATAAAACTTGCCGCTAATCCACCATAGCTCATACCTCCAATTATATTTTCTGAAGCTTTACTACTTGTGTTATAGTTTTTACAAATTAGGGGTAGTATATCTTTTATAAATTCATCTTTAAATTCAAAGTTTAATGGAAGTATTATTCCTCTTGTTTTACGAAAAGTCCCCAACATAACTGCTATTATAGGTTCAATTTTTCCTTCCGTAATCATATTATCTAAAATATTGGGAACCTCAACGCGGTTTAAGTATATTGAAGCATCAAAAAGATAAATTACTGGATAAGGTTTTTTTCTGTTTTTATCAAGTCTCGATTTTTAGAGTCACCAAGAGGATATTTTTCTTTAGCTTGATCGATTAAGTCCAGAGCTTCTGCCCACT